>DATLII010000376.1:0-4739 GCA_035539495.1 Dongiaceae bacterium | reverse complement strand
TCGTTCGACAAGCTCAGTGACGTAAGCGGCACTTATGTCGGCCTGGATTTCAGCGGCAAGTACGAATCAGGCTTTGCCAAATATGAAGTGTTGAATAACAGCTTGGTTCAGCAAACGCCGGCTTCCATCGCCCAACTCAATGACATCGAGAATCGTAGCTTCGGCTTTAGGGAAATGACCTACAACGCGATTATCAAAGGGGCCAAAGGAATAGTGATGTGGGGCGACGGAGTTGCCGCAGCCGATGGTAAAACCCTTGTATTTGTGGAATCACGTGCTTGGTGGACAGACATACCGAAACTACGCCGCGAACTGGACCAACTTCTACCTGCATTGGAAAAGCCGCCTTCCAAAAACCTAGCACTGTTTACCACCGATCCCGAAGTCAGATTCGATATCAGGCAATTGGACAATCAATTCGTTCTGATCATGCTGAATTCGGGAGCGGCGCAGAAATTGGTCACGTTTGTCTCGCCAACCTACCGCATCAATCAAATTACCAACTATTTCGACGATTCGACCATTTCCCGCCCGGGCACGAACTCATTCAGCCTGACGATTCCTGCCCACTCAACCGCCGTTTACAGTCTGTCCGCGAGCGAAGTAAAGCTGGAAGGACTGCCACCAGCACCGCTTCCACCCACTTTTAACTGAGACCCTACCGGAATGACCTGCCCTTAAGCTTCCAGACCGAGCGAACGGGCGACAACAGAGGATATCCGGGTTGAAGCCAGCCCATCACCATAGGGATTATGATTGCGCGACATTGCTGAATAATAGTCAATGTCGGACAACAGCAAACTCAGCTCTCTGACGAGTAGAGCAGAGTCAGTCCCCACCAATTTAACAGTGCCAGCTTCTACCGCTTCCGGTCTTTCTGTCACTTCCCGTGTTACCAATACAGGCTTACCCAGGGAAGGTGCCTCTTCCTGGATGCCGCCTGAATCCGTCACGATCACATCGGTATGTTCCATCATCCAGACAAACGCATCATATTCCAACGGTTCGATGAGATATATGTTTTGCTTGTTCCCCAGCATGGCGTGAACTGGGGCGGCCACGTTCGGATTCATGTGCACCGGATAGATCAATACCCAGTCTGGATTTTGGTCTGCCAATTCAGCGAAGGCCTCGCAAATCCGTTTGAGACCTGCGCCAAAATTTTCCCTTCTATGCCCCGTGATAAGAATTTTTTTACAGTTGGAATCCAGCATGGCGCCATGTAATCTCTCACCCAACTTGGTCTTCCAGAATTGCTCCGGATACTCGCGCCGAATTTTTTCCCGGGCAAACAACAAGGCGTCAATAACAGTATTGCCTGTGACATTTATCAGAGAAGGATCTACTCCCTCTCCCAGCAAATTAGCAGCAGCGCGCTGCGTTGGAGCAAAATGCAAGTGCGCCAACCGCGCAGCCAGGCAGCGATTCATCTCTTCTGGGAACGGCGCAGAGAAGTTTCCGGTGCGCAACCCTGCTTCAACATGTACTACCTTGGCGTTTTCATAAAATGCAGCCAAACTCGCAGCGAAGCAGGTAGTTGTATCGCCATGCACGAATACGTAATCTGGCCTGACATCCCGCAAGATACTTCTTAGGCCAAGCATGACATTTGCGGTCACATCAAAAAGATCCTGCCCAGGCCTCATTATATCCAAATCAAAATCCGGCCGGATTTCAAAAAACTCCAGAACCTGATCCAACATCTGCCGGTGCTGGGCTGTTACACATACATAGGTTTCGAACTCCGCACGGCGCTTCAACTCATGCACCAACGGCGCCATCTTGATGGCTTCCGGACGGGTACCAAAAACCACCAACAGGCGCGGCTTCACGACAGCATCCCCCGGGTATCGATCACTATCTTTTCTTTGAGCGAGGCAGCACTTAGCTTGCGGTAAGGCTTGTGATCCACCAGCACCAACACGATATCGGCGCGTTGCAGCACCTCATTAACCGGCAGCAAATCAAATTCCGGCAAAGCGGCGGCATAAGGATCGGTCACCAGCACATCCATATCCGGTTCCCGCAACAGGGTTGTCACGATATCCAGCGCCGGCGACTCCCGCACGTCGTCAATGTCGGCCTTAAAGCTGATACCCAAGCAACCCACCACGGGCCGCTTGAACCGGCCGGCTTTCTGCCGCACTTTGTCCAGCACCCACTCCGGCTTGTGATCATTGACCTCGCGCGCAGTACGAATCAAACGCGCGGTCTCAGGTGCGGAAGCAACAATGAACCAGGGATCGACCGCAATACAGTGTCCGCCCACGCCGGGGCCAGGATTCAGAATATTCACCCGCGGATGACGATTGGCCAGACGAATCATTTCCCACACATTGATTTGCAACTGGTCGCAAATCATGGATAGTTCGTTGGCAAATGCGATATTCACATCGCGATAGGAATTTTCCGTAAGCTTCGCCATTTCAGCAGTGGGCGCATCGGTGGCCAACACCTCACCGCTGACAAATTCCTGGTAAAAGTCAGCCGCCTGCTCGGTGGACGTTGAATCGATGCCACCCACAACGCGATCGTTTTCAATCAGCTCACGCAAAATCTGACCGGGCAATACCCGCTCCGGGCAATGAGCCACAGCCAGCTTGCCCTGCAATTCCGGTCGCTCGGAAAAAATAACGTCGGCAACGATGGCTTGTGTCGTTCCCACCGGCACAGTGGATTCCAGTATCACCAAATTGCCGGGCTCCAGCCAGGGCACCAATGCGCGAGTGGCACTGGCAACATACTGCGTATTGGGTACCTTGTTATCACCAAAAGGTGTCGGCACGGCAATGATGAAAACATCTGCCTGCTGCGGCTGCAGTGCGGCACTCAGATTGCCCGAGTGCACCGCCGATTTCACCAGTACGTCCAGATCCGGTTCTACTATATGAACCTGGCCTCGATTAATGCTGTCGACAACCTTGGGATTGATATCCACACCGGTTACCCGGTAGCCCTTGGTAGCCAACAGCGAAGCCGTTGGCAGCCCGATGTAACCCAGACCAATGACGCAAATGGTTTTTTTCATAATGGAAACTGCCAGATCAACAACCGGAACCGGATAGTGAATTCACTTTATTCCGTTCCGGTTGCATCTATATGACAGAAATCCGTGCTCCGATGCCCGATTTTCCAATGACGAACTTAGCCCTTGCCCATCCGCTTGCGCTGGGCGGAAAAGCCCATACACATCAAGCCCGACAGCAACAACAGCGCTGATGCAGGAACCGGTACCGGAACGGAGGAGTACTGTGCCAGCTGAACGCCATACAAACCGTAAACCGATGGCGATGAAGTCGATGCAAATACCGACAAGTAGTAGCTTTCGTTAGCTGCCAGCTGGATCAGTTGGCTGATCGAATTGGCATCGCCCAGGGACAATACCGATACCAGTTGAGTAGCAGTGGTAACCGCCACTTTCAATTCAGAGAAGGCCGCCGGAAATTCGAAATCGGTCAAGCTGAGCTGATAAGTGCCGCTCTGCAACTTGCCCAGTTTGTTGACACTGCCATCATTGCCCGCCACAAAACGGACGTCTTCGAATACCGGTGTAATGGTCACGGTTTCTGCCGTATCTGCATACACAGTGACTGATCCCGCACCATTATTTAGCTCGTAGTCAGCACCGGAAACGCTAATGGTGCCAGCTTGAACATTGGCGCCGAAACACGTCAGTACCAGACCACAACGGATGATGAAATTACGCATATTGATTCTCCTTTAATGAATGATGTTTGAGAGGATTTCCAGAAAGGGCAGCCGGCTCCTGGTTAAGTCCTTCCAGCAAGTTGAGTGCCCGAGGGTATTTGCCTAGAAAATAATTTTTCAAAACAACAAACAGGTTTTCTTTCTCGATGGGCTGGTGCGTTAAGGCCGCCAGCTTGACCATCGCGTAATGGTCCGATGCGCCGGACATCACCAGAATGTCCAAATCCTCCTTGTCGATCTTTTTGTGGGTTTCCTCTAACCCACCGTTCACGATCTGATCCAGCTGATCGGAATCCAGATCAAAGTAACGAGCCAATTCCTGGCCACAATCCAACAACGCGGGGACCAGATCAGCGCCCCGAATGGCTCCGTCCTGAAACGGCAGCAATTTGCTAAGCGAGTTCTTCACGATAAAACGAAACAAATCGGATTCCTTGACCCCCAGCCGACGTGCGATCTCCTTCATTTTCCGATGATCAGACTCGGTAAGTCGCACCGAGACGTGCTGCTTCTTGGCCATTTAGTCCCCCAATTGTTATGCCGTTCCGAACTCGGCTCCGGCGTTATTTTGTGTGAAGTAATCTAGCAGTATTGATGAGCTTGTTGGGTGAAATTTGTGATACAAATCGATGACATATTCGCGCCCTTGGATGACAGTTTTTTTAACGGCGAACGCAAAGGGCCCAGTGAGGCCGCAACCGGGGAAAGCAACCGGGAAAGTCGTCAGGAAAGGATGTTGTGGGGGTTTGAAGGGATCAGCGGAAGAAATCAGCGGGCAAAAAAAGGCGCCCTATAGGCGCCCGAAGAGAGAGTCTTTAAAGAAATCGGCGGTTACTGGTCAGCGCTAGCGGCTCCCAGCAGGGCCTCATCCACCCGCAGATCCTCATTCTTGTACTGGTAGTCCTGAATCAGATTTTCCACCTTGACCGTTTTGAAGCCGGTGAAAGGCTCGCTTTCCTGCATCACATCCCAGAAGCCTTTGTCCTGGTAATTGCCCAGGATCTCCTGATTGATGTCATACAACTTGCGGT
>DATLII010000375.1:0-24527 GCA_035539495.1 Dongiaceae bacterium | reverse complement strand
CTGATCGTGCGTGTCGTGCCGAGTGGTATTCGGATGCTGGACACGCCGTGAACCCATCCCTGGGGGCTGCTCCGCGGCATCCATGCCGCAAAGCGTCCAGCATCCGAATACCACTCGACACTTGTCGAGTCTGAGCCAATTTCTTGTTTTGTCTGGAATTCTCATGACTGATACAGCGCACATCATCGCAGGACTCGTCAAACTGGTGGACGAAGGTCGCCTGCTCACCGACCCCGCCAGCCTGAAGCACTACGGCTGCGACTGGACCAAGAAATTCGAGCCCAAGCCCATCGCGGTGGCCCTGCCCAAAACGGTGGAGCAGGTGCAGGCTCTGGTGCGCTTCGCCAATGAGCACGGGCTCGGGCTGGTGCCTTCAGGCGGCAGAACCGGTTTGTCTGCCGCTGCGGTGGCGGCAAATGGCGAAGTGGTGGTGGCGTTTGATTTGATGAACAAGGTGCTGGACTTCAATCCCACCGACCGAACCGCGCGCTGTCAGGCCGGTGTGGTCACCGAACAGTTGCAGCAGTTCGCCGAGGAAAAAGGCCTGTACTATCCGGTGGATTTTGCTTCTGCTGGTTCCAGCCAGCTGGGCGGCAACATTTCCACCAACGCGGGTGGCATCAAGGTGATTCGTTACGGCATGACCCGTGACTGGGTGGCCGGGCTGAAAGTGGTGACGGGCAAGGGCGATCTGCTGGAGCTGAACGGCGATCTGGTCAAGAACGCCACCGGTTATGACTTCCGCCATTTGTTTATCGGTGCTGAGGGCACGTTGGGCTTTATCGTCGAAGCCACGATGAAGTTGGCGCGCACGCCAAAAAATCTCACTGTCATGGTGTTGGGTGTGCCGGAGTTCCGCGCCATCATGCAGGTGCTGAATGCATTCCAGAGCAAAATCGACCTGACTGCGTTTGAATTCTTCTCCGAAAAAGCGGTGCAGCTGGTGACGGCTCACCATAACGTGCCGCGTCCGTTCGATACTGCCACCGCCTATTACGCGCTGCTGGAATTCGAAGCCACCAGCGATGCGGTGATGGACGAAGCCATGGCGCTATTCGAGCATTGTGTGGAGCAAGGTTGGGCCACCGACGGTGTGATCAGCCAGAGTGAAACGCAAGCGGCTGCACTGTGGCGTTTGCGCGAAGGCATCAGCGAAACCCTGGCGCCATTTATTCCGTACAAGAATGATATTTCGGTAGTGGTGTCGAAAGTACCGGATTTTCTGGAAGACATCGACGCCATCGTCGGCACGCAGTATCCGGATTTCGAAATCGTCTGGTTCGGCCATATTGGCGATGGCAATCTGCATTTGAATATTCTGAAGCCGCAGGCGTTGGCGAAAGAGGAATTTTTCAAGCGTTGCGAAAGCGTGAATACCCAGGTGTTCGAGACGGTGCAGAAATACAACGGCAGTGTGTCCGCCGAGCACGGTGTGGGTCTGACCAAGAAACCTTACCTGCACTACACCCGCAGCGCTGCCGAGATCGCCTACATGAAAGCAGTGAAGCTGGCATTCGATCCCAATAACGTCATGAATCCTGGCAAGGTGTTCGATCTGTGAGTTACCGGCATATTCTGGATGGTAAACCCCTGGACTTGCCGGTGGGCAAGGTGGTGTGTGTTGGCCGCAATTATGCCGAGCACGCGAAGGAGCTGAATAATCCGGTGCCCACGTCGCCGATACTTTTTATGAAGCCGTCGACATCGGTGGTGGCGCTTGAACCCGGTTTTGCGATTCCGCAGGATCAGGGTGAATGTCATCATGAACTGGAAATGTCGGTGTTGATCGGCAAGCCATTGAAAAATGCAGATGAGGCAGCGGCGAAGGATGCCATTCTCGGTTATGGCATCGGCCTCGATTTGACGCTGCGGGATCTGCAGAACAAGCTGAAAGAAAAATCCCATCCGTGGGAGGTGGCGAAGGCGTTCGATGGTGCTAATCCGCTGAGTGCGTTTATCAGTGCTGCGCAGCTAGCTGATCCGGAGCGCACGGCGATCCGTTTGACCGTGAACGAGCAGGTGCGGCAGCAAGGCAACACCTCCGACATGATTACGCCGGTATTCAAACTGCTTGCTTTTATGAGCCGGCATTTCACGTTGCTGCCCGGCGATGTGATCATGACCGGTACACCCGCCGGCGTGGCGGCTCTGCGCTCCGGCGATCGGCTGCAGTTGACGCTGGGTGATCTGCTGTCCTGCACGACCGTGGTGGCTTAGTGCATCGGGTGGCGGCAGACACGCGCTTCAACACGTTCACGATGCATTGCCGGCGTCTGCTGGTGTTGATGTTATGTGTCGGTTTGGTCGCGTGTGCCACGCCCCGTGTAGTGGTGAACGAGAAAGCCAGCGTCAAACCCACCGACTACAACCGTTATCACACAGTGTATTTCATTCAGCCGAAGGAAGATCCGCGCAATGTGGCGCCGCGCATTGTCGAGCAGTTGCGCGCCATGCAATACGAAGTGCTGACGGTGGATCAGGAACAGGGTATGGCCGGTTCCCAGGGCACGGGCTTCATGATCACCCGCCAAGGCCATCTGCTCACCTGCGCGCATGTGTTGGGAAAACAGAATACCGCCACGATTACGGTGAAGGGCAAGCGTTACCAGGCGGATCTGGTGGCGAAGGATGAAAAGCTCGATGTCGCGCTGTTGCGTCTACGGGATGGCAAAGGCGCCGAATTTCTGCCGATCAGTTTTCGGCGTGGTGATCGGTACGCCATGGGTGAGGATGTCTTCACCATCGGCTATCCCATGAGTGCGTTGCTGGGAGAGAGCTCGCGCATGAGCAAGGGATTGTTGAGCGCCACCGCCGGCATCAAGGATGATCCGAATCAAGTGCAAATCTCGGCTGAGATCGCGCCGGGCAACAGCGGCGGCCCGGTGCTGGACAAGAACGGTCAGATCATCGGTGTGGTGCAGCAGACGTTGAATCCCTGGCGCGTGGCGCAGGAAACCGGCGGTGCATTGCCGCAGAATATCAACTTCGCCACCAAGTCGACCCGGATATTGGATTTCATTAGAACCACTGACCAAGCTGTGTTTAATCAACTCACCTTTGATCGCACCACGGCGTTCGAACAGGTGGACACATCGGTCGTTAAAATCCGCTCCGGCATCATCACGGAAGAATGGGAAAAAATGCCCAAGCTGGTGATGTTGTTGGATTACGTCAGTGTTTGGGATTTGTGGTATCGCTTCCGCTTGTTCGTGGTGCGGGCGTATGACTACGACAGTCACGAAATCCTGTTTATGGCCGGCCAGGGCGGCGACAGCCTGACCAGCAGCGAAGACACGGTGATCAATGACACCGTGCAGCAAGTGCGCACTGCGCTAGGTAAATAAATTCTTCGTGTAGTTCACGTCATTCCCGTCGGCGGCTGAATGGTGCTGCCAGCGGTTCCCCTACGAATACTCCCTGTCCCGGCATCTGCACGCTTTTCCAATAGGCTTCGATCAGGCTGTCACCGCGCTGGTAGAAATCGCGCACGGCGGCTGGTAACGGAAATTTATTGGGGATGTTGCATGGCTCCACCACGGTGCCGTAGCTACCGGTGGCACCAGCGTCGAGCCAGCGCAAGGCGCTCATTTGAGAACCGCCCACCAGCACGCCGCCGAATGACGTCAAGTGATCGCCCACCGCGCCTGGCAAAAAGCGGTTGCTGCTCAGCATGGGCACCTGTTCCGAGCCGGTGAAATAGAACAGGATATTGCGCGTGTCCTGCAGATAATCGCGGTAGGTTTTGCGCAGCAAGTGCGAGGAATTTTTTGTCAGCAGCGGGCTTTGCGCGCGAATGGAACGGTGGGAATCGTTGGTTGCCAGTACATAGCCGTCTCCGTTGTAGGGGAAGGTGCCATCGCTTGCCACTCCGCGATCGATCAGGGCTTTCACCGCCGTTAAATTACTACCGGCCAGCAGCATGGTGGGACGCAGATTCAGATCAGTGAACGGTGCTGCGCTGGTGCTGGCAAAATAGGGCGACGCTCGGGTGGGCATGCAACCACTGGCGCAGAAATCTTTGTGAAAACCCAAGGTAAACGCTGCGGTGATTCCCATGCAGTCGACGCGAAACGGTTGAGTCCAGGCCAGGGCAAGAAATTGAATGTGCGCTGGCAGGGCAGCATCCAGTGCGGATTTCTCCCGATTATTAGTCGCGGCATCAATTGCCCCCGTGCCGACGGGCAGATTCACATAGAACAAATTGTCCGGCTGAATCTTGCGGGCCTGCGCGTAATAGTGGGCAATGGCTTCACTGTCGGGATCGTTGCGATTGATGATGATCGCGAGATGGTCGGGATCGACCGCGGCAAAGCTGGGGGTGACGACGTACAAAATAAAGAGCGGAACAATGGTCAGCAGGCGCAATGCCTGCACCGTTCGTCTTGTCGCCATCCGCATGTGGTCTCCCGTGCTCCAGCGATGATTTGCAGGCAGGTTGCGCAGGCTACGACAGGCATGGTTACCGTTTCGCGACATTCCTCTAAATCGGGGGTGGCCGATCCCACTTTACCGGCGGCCCCACGCCGGGACGCGCCTGCGGTCAAGCATTCAGCCCCCTAAACCCTATACTGGTTGCCTTGGCTGACCTGTTTGTCCTTTGATGTCGACTTTGATGACCACGATGAACACACCCCGGATAAATGCCCCCGCTCGTGAGGCCAGGGGGCTGCACCACAATCCCGGCGCATTGGCACTGATCGAGGCACTGTTTCCCGCAGGCCGCATCCTGCCGGGCCCGGATGCTCAAGCTGTGGCTGCCAGCGTTGCGGGATACGGCCAGCATATTCCGGGCCTGGTGCCGGCCATTGATGCGCTGCTGCTCTGGTTGGACACCCGTTTTCTCCTGGCCCATGGTCGTCGTTTCCGTTCGGCACCTCTGGCGCAGCGGCGGGAATTTTTGCGCAAGCATGCCCAAGGTGACCTGACCGCGCATGTCCTGCGCCTGCTCAGCACACCGTTTCGTGCCGCCTATCTGCTGGATGATGCCAACCTGCGTAAGGTGGGGTCCCACAACGGCATCCGCGTGCCGGCGCAAGTGGAGCGGCAACGTTGGCAACAACAAGTGACGCCGATCGAGGATTTGCCGGGCAGCAGTGATTTCGAAGCGGACGTGGTGGTGATTGGTACCGGTGCAGGAGGTGCCGCCGCCGCGCTGACTTTGGCCAGCCGAGGTTTGGCCGTGTTGATGATCGAGGAAGGCCGCTATCACGATCGCCGCGATTTCAACGGCCGCCTCACTGACGTGATTCCCAAGTTGTATCGAGCTGCCGGCACTACAGTGGCCTTGGGCAATACGGTCATTCCCGTGCCGGTGGGCAAAACGGTGGGTGGCACCACCACCGTCAATTCCGGCACTTGCCTGCGCACACCCGATGCCGTGTTGACGGAATGGGTGGACGCGGGTCTGACGGATTTCTCGCCCGAGCAGATGGAGCCGTACTTCAATCAGGTTGAAGAAGTCCTGCAGGTGCAGCGCGCCGACCCGCGTTATGTGGGTGAGATCGGTGCGCGCATCGCAGAAGGCGCGGCGGCGTTGGGATTGAAACAGGCGCATCCGCTGACACGCAACGCCGTGGGTTGTGACGGTCAGGGCTTATGTCAGTTCGGCTGCCCGACCGATGCGAAACAGTCCACCAATGTCAGTTACGTGCCGAGAGCGTTGGCGGCAGGCGCATTCCTGCTGACGGGATTGAAAGCAAAGCGACTGCTGTGGGATCAGCGTCAAATCATTGGCCTGGAAGCGGACGGCGTAGATGCCAACGGTTTGCGTAAACAGGTGCGCGTGCGGACCAACCAAGTGGTGGTCGCGATGGGCACTTTTTTCACGCCATTGTTTCTGCAGGACAACGGCATCCGCAATGCGTGGCTTGGCCGCAATCTGTCGTTGCATCCTTGCGGCGCCGTGACCGGTCACTATGCCGATATGCGTTTTGATCACGCCCAGCGCATTCCGCAAGGTTTCGGTGTGGCCGATCTGGCACAGGAAGGCTTGCTGTTTGAAGGGGGTACGCCACCCTTCGTTGCACATGGCCTGCTCAATCCCTTTGTCGGCGATGATTTCGTGGATTTCGCCGAGCAGTGGCAGCACACCGGCTATTTTGGTTTCATGATTCGGGATCGCAGTCGTGGTCGCGTTCGTCGCGGCCCGCATCCGGATGTGCCATTGATCCGCTACGATATGAACCCGGATGATTTCGCTTTGTTCAAACGCGGATTGGCCACGTTGGCGCGTATGCATCTGCGGGCGGGCGCCGATTATGTGCACTTGCTGGGTCACAGCGCCGCGCCGAAAATCCACAATGAACGGGAATTGGATGCAGCGCTGGATCGCATTCGCAAACCGCGACAGGTGGCAATCTCGGCTTATCATCCTTTGGGCACTGCGCGCATCGCTGCGGATGCAAACCAAGGCGTGTGCGATCCTGATCACCGCGTATTCGGCACCAGCGGCCTGTACGTGATGGACGGCAGTTCAGTGCCTAGTTCACTGGGTGCCAATCCGCAGGTTACCATCATGGCTATGGCCACCCGCGCTGCGGAGAAATTGGCGCAGCATATCAGCGCACATGATTACACCCCTGCATAATTACGTTAGCGCATAGCAACAGCGGTAATAACGCAACAAGAGGAAACAGCGGCATGCTGACATTGAAATTACAGGAAACCATGAGCGGCTGGATCGAACGCAATGTCGATCACAAACAGGAGCCGCTGCGCTTTTCCATCGACGTGATTTTTCTGAATCGCAGCCAACCCTGGCAGGCACAACCGTTCAGCGGCGTGCTGAGTCTGCCGGATCGCGGTTATGAAACCCATGTGCAAGGGCAATTGTCATTCAAACTGTCGGGCCCGCGTTATGAGTTGTTGTTCGATTTTCCCGGCTTGGGCGCCGTCGAACTCAAGGGCGAAAAAAGTTACGACCTTTTCAATCTGAAAGAATCGCTGACCGTTTGCCCGCTCACGCTGTACCAGGATGGCAAAGCGATTGGTTATGCCGAAGTGGCCTACCGTGATTCCATTCTGGCATTTCCGTTTCGCGCTCTGCGCCTGGTGGACGACGCGGCTGCCTTGGGTGCGCGCGGATGACGCTCGATCCGCAACTCAATAACGCAGACCCCTTCGCTGATCGACGCCGCGAACTCAGCGCCTGCCGCTTTCAGGGACAAATCAGCGGTCACTACGAAAGTTATTTCCTGCGCGCCAATCATCCGGATCGGCCGCTGGCGTTCTGGATTCGCTACACCATTTTTGCACCACGCAATGAACCGCAGCGCAACCAGGGCGAGCTGTGGGTGATGGTATTCGACGGCGACCGCAATCAAATCACTGCGGCCAAGATGGAATATCCGTTGCGGGATTGTCGTTTTGATACCCGTGGCTTGGATGTGTCGATTGGCGGTGCAACGCTGCAAACCGGCTTTGCGCAGGGCGAGGCCAGTCAAGGCGATCATCATATTCAGTGGGATCTGCATTACAGCCCTGGCGTGGAGCCCGTGCTGTTATTACCGGACAATCTATACGACACCGCGCTGCCAAAAGCCAAAGCACTGGTTACCGATCCGCTGGCGGTTTTTCGCGGCGAATTGCGCGTGGATGGCACGGTGATCCCTGTGGAAAACTGGACCGGCAGCATGAACCACAATTGGGGTTCGAAACACACCGACCAATATGCCTGGGCTCAAGTGGCCGGTTTCGATAACGCGCCGGATGCGTTTCTGGAATGCGGGACTGCGCGTCTCAAATTGGGCCCAGTATGGACGCCCTGGCTCACCACGCTGGTGCTGCGGCTCGATGGCCGCCTGATCAAATTGAACGGTCTGTTGAAAGCGATTCGTGCCAAAGCGCATTACGGCTATTTCCACTGGCATTTCGACACTGCCGATCAGCAGGTGCGTATCGTTGGCGACATTCAGGCGCCGCGCACCCATTTCGTTGGGCTGAATTACTACAATCCGCCCGGTGGCTCTCACACCTGTCTGAATTGCAAAATCGCTAACGCTCGTCTGCTCGTGCAAGAAAACGGACGACCCGATCGCGTGTTGCAAACAGTGTCGCGGGCGGCGTTTGAAATACTGACGGACGATACTTCGCACGGCATCTCAGTTGTGGCCTGATTGGATGCCTGCGCCTCAGTTCGGGCTGTCCTGCCCATCATGACCTACTTGTCATGACCTGCTTGTCACTGCCTGCTGTCGGCGGCGCCACGCCAACACCAGTGATGCCAGTGCCAGCAAACTCCAGGCCGCAGGCTCTGATGCCTCCGCTATGGGCGTCAGCAGCACAGCACGTTCACGCCCTGCAGTATCGATTGCCACGGCGGCTATCTGGCCGACATTGTTGATGTCTTTAGCGAATTTGATAACCCAGTTTTCCGATTGATTGATCAACTGGTCGAGGTATTGCAGGCCATCTTCCTCGGTCCAGAGAAACGCGCTCAGATCGCCATCGGTACCCACCACCTGTCCCAGCTCGTTTATGGCGTCCGCTGACCCGACGTTGCCAGTGAGCGCGCCGATGCTGCGCATGCCGTCTTCCTGCGTCCACAGAAAAAGATTGTCGGCACTGCGGCCCACCACCTGTCCCTGGTTGTTAATGTCGCTAGCATAGGTGCGCCCCGCGCCAAGCGAACCCAAATCCTGCAGGCCGTCGGCGTCACTCCAGATAAAGCCCGCATCACCGCTGAAACCCACGACCAGGCCAGCGTCGTTGATGCCCAGCGCGCTGGCGGACGCATCGGGAAAAGCACCGAGATCCCGCATGCCACCCTGACCATCCCAGAGCACAGCATGATCACCGCCATCGGCGGTTTCGCTGCGTCCGACGATCTGGCCAGTAGAATTGATGTCATAGGCGTGACTGAAGGTGCCGCCCAGCGTGCCAAGATCCTGCATGCCATTCGCTGCATTCCACACGAATGCTCGCTCACCGTTGGTCGACGAGCTGAATCCCACTGCCTGGCCCGCGTTGTTGATATCGTAGGGCAAGCTCCAACCGGAACCGCTGAGCGTACCCAGATCGCGCATACCGCTGCTCTGGTTCCATTGAAAGGCGTGGATGGCGCTACCTGTGTAGCTATAGCCCACCACGTCACCGTTGTCGTTGATACCGGTGGCGTGGGTGCCAAAGGGTACGTGGCTGGATCCGCCCAGATCGCCCAGATCGGTGAGATCGAACAGCAAGGCCCAGGCGTTGGGAGCGCTGGTGGTCAGACAGATGGCGGCCAGCCAGGCGGCCGCCTTCGGATGCAGATGCATGGTCATAGTCCTTTATTGAGTGAAGGAAAATGCGGGCGATCTGCGGTGAACATCGTCGGCGGCGGTGGTTGCGTTGGTTGCGCATCTGACATGCAATCGTAGCGCTGTGATCAATGCCTGCCGTCATCGCGGGGAGTGGTCCGCGGTTCTATTCTTGCGCCGACGTTTGTCATTTTGCAATGGCCTTGCGACGTGCCTGATTTTTACTCAAAGGTCCAATCCATTGATCCGGTCCATCGCCGCGGCGCGTTGGCTTTCTTGCTCGGAAAAATGCTGCTGGCGTAATTGCATCAGCGCCTGTTCCTTGTCTGCCGCATCCATTTCAGACTGATCCAGCGCCGCCCGTTCACTGCGATAACGCTGATAGCGTTGATCCCATTGCGCGCGACGTTCGTCCAATGCGTGCAGACGTTCCACTTCATCCGGATTCAGTTGTTCACTGCGCGCGGCAAACCGTGTGGCTTCATCCGCGTTGCTCTGCGTCAGTTGCTGATTGAGTGCGCGAATCGCCTGCAGGCGTGCGGTCTCTTGTTCACGCGCGGCCAGCTCCGGCGGCAGATTGGTTTGCAAGTCCGCCAGCGCCTGGACTTTTTCCTCGCTCGACAACGCCTTGTTGGTGCGAATTTCCCATTGCGATACGCGCAGGTTGTCATAGGCATTGGTGTCGGCGAATAGTCCCTGCGCCCATTCATCACCCAGCGTTTCAGAGCGCAATCCTGTCACCAGATTCAGGCGGGCGCGCAGATCGTCGGTCGATTGCAATTGTGCGGATGCTGCTTGCATCGCACCTAAATACTGTTGATAACGATCGTAAACGGCCAGTGCCTGTTCCACGCAGGTTGCGGCGCACTGGTCTGCGGCGGCAGCGGTGAACAGTGCGCGGATTTGCGCAGCGTCCCGTTCGCCCGTCAGCGTCAAAAAGAAGTCCATCAACGCACGCAAGCCTTCATCCGTAATGAGTTGGCCGTTTTCATCGGTGCGAAGTGTTTGCGGAATATCGACATCGGCCAGCGATGTACCGTACAGGGCCTGCGAAATTTCCTGCGATTCAGACGTGTTGGGCACGCCAGGTGTAGATGGTGTGGCAACAGCGCCAGAGTTTACTGGCGTAGCATCGGATGTTTGCGCATTTGATCTCGCGACCGTTTGATCAACGACAGTCGTCTGCCAGTAATCGCCAGCCGATACCGCCATCACCGCAATCAATACCGCAGATGCGATTGCAATTTTCCCTTTGCGACTCATCGCCTGCAAACCATGATCGCGCACAACTGAAGCCGGCAATGCCGGCTTCATTCCATCGTTGCGCGAAGTCCGTGCGCTCACAACCCAGCCTTTTTCAAACGGTTGGCGTGATCGCGGTATTGCGTCACCGGACTGGTGGTTAAACCGACCATGCCGAACAGTTGGTTCTGCGCGTCAGTATGATTCTGCGCATAGCTGTGGCGAATCGGTTTGCCCAGGTACTGGCCACACAGCGGTACCACGCCATCATGCTTCACACCTTTCGGGAACATCAGCGGCGTGATGCCATACAGCGCCGTGTCCAGCAGATCCAGCGGATTGGTCTGATAGAAAAGCACACCACCGGTACCACCCCAGGACCAATACTGCACACCGTTCACCTTGGCGGCACCGGTAGTACCGCAAGCTGCGGTAGGCATGGCTTGGGGATACAGCTTGTTGAAGCGCTCGTAGTCCACCGGGTCAGCGCCCGTGATGATGGCAGAGGCAGACTGGCCATTGGGATTGGGTCCACCGGACAGCGTGCTCCACAGATAGCCCATCGCCTTGGTGAAGGAATTCATGATGGCCAGGACGGCACTGCCTTCCGGCGCCACCTGCTTGAAGAAAGTCGCGATGGGCGTACCCCGGTTCATGCCATGTACCGAGGTCACCGACGCCACCAGATCCGGCCGCATCGCCGCTACATAGCGCGCGGTAGGGGAGCCCTGGCTGTGGCCCACCAGGTTTACCTTCTTGTGGCCGGTCACGGCCAGGTATTCCTCGACCTGGGCCAGCAGTTCCTCGCCACGGGTTTCATTGGTCTGGAATTCGCTGACGTCCGACTCAAATACCACCGCACCGTGGCGGCGTAGATCGTTGGCGATACCGTAGAAATATTCGATACCGAAAATGGAGTCGAATGACAGGAAGCCACCTACGAATACAATGGGATAGCGTGTCTTGGCGTAATCCTTGGCGGCGGCGGAGGCGTTTTCGGCGGAGATGCCGAGTAGCAGGCAAAAGCTAAGGCCTGCCACGATGCGTTGCAGTGACATGGATGGAACTCCTTCGATTCTTATTGTTGGTTTTACTTATTGGATACGAGGCAGTGAGGTGTTTTGTTTTCACCTTTCTTTTTCGCTCACTTTCACAATAGAATAAATGCGAGTGGCCGCGCTTGTATGAATTGCGCACGGTGCTTGGGAGCCGGCAATGGATCTCCTGAGCAACCTATTCATAATCCTATTCATAATAAGAACAACGATAATGAATCATGTCCCCCACCATTGACGTCGCTTCGCTGCTCTATCTCTGGACCGAACGCACGCTTTATATCGGCCCTCTGTTCGATCAATACACCCGCACGCCGGCGGCATCCTCGTTAGTCATCGGCATGGAAGGGCCGCTGCGAATTCGCGACGTGGCCAGCGCTGATTTCGTCGAAACCCGCAGCGTGTTGATTCCCGCCGGCGTCACTATCGAAGTGTTGTCCGGCGACCAGGTGATTACCTGCTGCTATCTGGATCCGTTGGGCCGTGATCTGTGGGCGTTGCAAACCCTGATGCAGCGGCAAGTCGGTCGGCTCTGGTGTGACAGCGCGCAGGAAGCCCATCAAATTCAACAACTGCATACCATCTACCAGCAGCGGTTGCCCGCCGCTCACGCCTATCGACTGTTGTTGCAGGAAATTTTTCCGCCGGCATCGACATATGCGACTGCGCCGCCGGTGCGATCGCAGATTGCAGAAGTGGTGGAGATGATTAGACGTGATCCGGTGTCGAATCCGTCGAATTTTCAGTTGGCGCTGAAGGTGGGTATGTCAGAAACGCAATTGCAGCGGCAATTCAAACAGGCCACCGGCATCCCGATCCGACGTTATCGTTTGTGGCACCGGTTGTTTGTCACTGCGACGCTGGTGATGCTGGGAAAAACACTGACAGACGCTGCGTTGGACGCTGGTTTTTCCGATTCATCCCATTTCAATCGCGCATTTCGCAGCATGCTGGGCATGACGCCATCATTCGTGTTCCAGCGGCGGGATAAGATTTTCATCTTTGCCGGCGGCGACGATCCCAGCCTCAGCTAAAAATAGAATCACAGATAACGGTTGAGTGCGGCGCCCGCAACCTGATCCGTTTCCCGCAATTGCGCAATGCTGCCGCCGAACCAGCGATCGGCACTCACTGGCCCCAACACTTCACACGCGGCCACGTAAATCAGATTGAAGAATGTGCGTAGCGCGCGGTCGTCGAACGAAGCCAGGTGCAACGGATTGTCGGTAAGCAGATACTGAGCCAATGCATCATAACTGCCATTGACGAAATGCTGTTTCAATTGCTGCGCAATGCTGATGTGCAATTGCTTGCGTTGCAGCAGGCTTAATTTGCGTATCATGCCCGATACCAGCTGGTGCAGTGCCTGTTGCTCCGGTGTGGGCTGGCGACCCTGGATCTTCAATTCCTGTGTGGATTGCTGCGCTCGAAGCTGTTGCAACAACGGCAGTGGGTCCGGCTCCAGTTCCGCTGAACGCCGCACCAGAATCTGCATCAGATTACGGCGCAGTGTTTTGGCATCCACACGATCGCGATACAACGGCGCGATACGGGTCAAATATTCATGCACGGCAATCGTCGGCTGACCCTGAAAGTGATCTTCAAATATCTGCAGCGCTTCCAGCAGATTTTTTTCATCCAGCCACTCCCGCAACACCGTGTACAGCGCGCGACGCTGGCGAATACGTTCTTCCATTGGATCACCTGTTGCGGGTTAGGGCGTCAGAGGTTTGTGCAGATGCAGCTGTTCGAATTCCGGATAACCGATCTCATGATGTTCGGTGTAATCCAGGCCCCGTTGTTGTTGCAGGTTCGATGCGCGCAGGCCCACCGTTTTTTCCAGCAGCCAGTACATACCATATGACAGCGGGAAGGCCCACAGGAAGCAAGCGACGCAACCCACCGCCTGTACCCAGACCCGTTGTGTATTGAAAGGATCTTCTGCAAAGAAAAGTCCAGCCGCTATCGTGCCCCACACGCCTGCAAATCCATGTACCGGAATCGCACCCACGGCATCATCCAGCAGCAACAATTCCAGTGCTCGCGTACCTGCCACCACGATGATGCCGGCCACCAGGCCGGTGACAATGGCGTAACCGGGATTCATGGTGGCGCAGCCGGCGGTAATTGCGACCAGTCCGGCGATGCTGCCGTTCACGGTGAGCGTCAGTAGCACGGGCCTTCCCAGCAGCGCTTGCAGCAACATAGTGCTTGTCGCGCCAGCGCACGCCGCCAGATGCGTATTCAGCGCAATCTTGCCGAGATTCATATTCGCCTGCAGCGTACTGCCGGCGTTGAAGCCAAACCAGGCGAGCCACAAAATGAAACCGCCCAGCGCCACCATGCCCAGGTTGTGGCCGGGAATCGTGCGTGGCTGTCCTGTGACAGGATCGAAACGCCCCAACCGCGGCCCAACCACCATGATGCCCGCCAGTGCGCACCAGGCTCCCACGGAATGCACGACAGTGGATCCGGCAAAATCAATGAATCCCAACTCCGCCAGCCAACCCTTGCCGCCAAAAAATCCACCCCAGACCCAACTGCCAAAAATCGGATACACCAGGCCGGTGATCAGCATCGCGCCCAACAGGTAACCCAGGTAGCGCGTACGTTCTGCCATGGCACCGCTGGCGATGGTGGTAGAGGTGGCCGCGAACATGGTCTGGAACAGCATGAAGATCCAGGGCCAGCCTTCGTCGAATTCAGGAAACAAATGTGTGGTACCAAAAAACCCGCTTTCATTCACGCCGAACATTAGGCCGAAACCCACGGCCCAGAAAACCAGGCTGCCCACACAAACATCCATGTAGTTTTTCATCACCACGTTAACGGCGTTCTTGCTGCGCGCCATGCCGCTTTCCAGCAACGCGAAGCCAGCCTGCATGAAAAACACCAGCGCAGCAGCCGTTACCACCCAGACAGCGTCGACCGCGCCAGGGCTATCGGCAGCCAGAACATTAGCGGGAAGCAATAAAAAACCGATCAACAGCGCGAGCTGTTTCATAGCGACACCCCACGGCCGGACTTTTACAGCCGGACCTTCACTGCAACATATGCGAGAACACGGGAAAAAAGCCTGTGCGAAAATGACCAGAGGCCAGCGAGCCCGGCAAATTGAGCAAGGAATATGCCACGGAGCTCGCGACGGCAATTCACGCGATGCGATGGGATTTTTTGCAGTTTGGGAGAGCAGGGCGGTGCAGCGGAAAATACCACTGCACCAAAGGGGAACGTCTTTTATTGAAAATATCAGTTCGACGAAGTGTTAGCGCGAAATGGTTTCCACGCCCTTAGCTGTACCCAGCAGCAACACATCAGCGGAGCGCATCGCGAACAGGCCGTTTGTTACTACACCCACAATATTGTTCAATTGCGCTTCCAGTTTCACCGGCTCGGCAATTTGCATGTTGTGCACATCAAGAATGATGTTGCCGTTGTCTGTCACAAAACCGTCGCGGTAAACAGGATCGCCGCCCAGCTTCACGATTTGCCGCGCCACATGGCCACGGGCCATCGGAATCACTTCCACTGGCAGCGGGAATTGGCCCAGCACACTCACCTTCTTCGAACCGTCGGCGATGCAGACGAATTTTTTCGCCACCGCCGCGATGATTTTTTCGCGGGTCAGCGCGCCGCCGCCGCCTTTGATCAGGCACAGGTTGGCATCGGTTTCATCCGCGCCGTCCACGTACACCGGAATCTCGTCCACCGCATTCAGATCGAATACCGGGATGCCGTGTTGCTGCAGCCGCTTGCGGGTGGCTTCCGAGCTGGCCACAGCGCCCTCGATCCGATGCTTCATCTCCGCCAGATAATCGATGAAGTAATTGGCGGTGGAGCCGGTGCCCACGCCCACCACGGTGCCTTCCTCCACATATGCGATGGCGGCTTTGGCGACAGCTTGCTTGAGTTGGTCTTGGGTCATGGTGGGTTCCTCGGGACAGGCGTCAGGGTCAGGGTTCAGGATGCGTTGTTTAGGACGGGCGGAAAGCGCGGATTATAAAGGCTTGCCTCCGGCCACGACAGGCCGGCGCAGGGAATATGGTGTATTCTATTGGCCGCAGTATCCAGTCCAGGACCCACGATTCCATGCCAGCCCGCACCATAAAAAAAATACTCCAGGCCCGGGTTTATGATGTCGCCCAGCAAACTCCCATCGATCGCGCCCGCTCCTTGTCGCGCCGGCTGGACAACGACGTCTGGCTCAAGCGCGAGGATCTGCAGTCGGTGTTCTCGTTCAAGATTCGCGGCGCCTACAACAAGATCGTCAACCTGACCGATGATGAAAAAGCCCGCGGTGTAATCTGCGCCTCTGCCGGCAACCATGCTCAAGGCGTGGCGTTGGCGGCCAATCGGCTGGGCATCAAGGCCACAATCGTCATGCCGCAAACCACGCCGGAAATCAAAGTGTCGGCGGTGCGTAACCTGGGTGGCAAAGTGGTGCTGCATGGAGACGCCTTCGATGAGGCCGCTGTTCATGCGCGCGAGCTGATGGAGAAGCACGGCTTCTGCTTCGTGCATCCTTACGACGACACCGACGTCATTGCCGGCCAGGGCACCATCGGCATGGAAATCCTGCGCCAGCACACCGATCCGCTGCACGCCATATTCGTGCCAGTGGGCGGCGGCGGCCTGATCGCCGGTGTGGCCACCTACATCAAATACTTGCGGCCCGACATCAAGATCATCGGTGTGGAGCCGGATGACGCCGCTTGCCTGAAAGCGGCCATGGACGCGGGTCGCCGCGTGATCCTGCCTCAAGTCGGTTTGTTCGCCGACGGCGTGGCGGTGGCCCAGATCGGCAAGGAAACCTTCCGTCTGGCCCGCAAGTTCGTTGACGATGTCATCACCGTCACTACCGACGAAATCTGCGCTGCCATCAAGGACCTATTCGACGATACCCGCGCCATCAACGAACCTGCCGGCGCCCTCGCCGTGGCGGGTCTGAAAAAATACGTCGCCAGCAGCGGTGTGAAAAACGAAAACCTGATGGCCATCTGCAGCGGCGCCAACGTCAACTTTGACCGTCTGCGCCATATCGCCGAACGGTCCGAAATCGGAGAGAACCGCGAGTCCGTATTCGCCGTCACCATTCCCGAGCAACCCGGCAGCTTCCGCAAGTTCTGCCAGGCCCTGGGCAAGCGCTCCATCACCGAGTTCAACTACCGTTATGCCAGTGCCAGCCGCGCCCACGTTTACGTGGGTATACAAACCGGCGGCCTTCAGCAGCGCAAGGACATCGCCACCCTGCTGGAAGACAAAGGCTATGAGGTGGAAGATTTGTCTTCCAACGAAATGGCTAAACTCCATATCCGCCACCTGGTGGGCGGGCATGGCCCCTCCAACGGCAATGGCCAGGGTATTCCGGACGAGGTTCTGTACCGGTTCGAATTCCCGGAACGGCCGGGCGCCCTGATGGAATTCCTGCTGAAGCTGGGGGAGCGGTGGAATATCAGCCTGTTCCACTACCGCAATCACGGGGCCGCTTTCGGCAGAATTCTGGTCGGGCTGCAGGTGCCCCCCAAGGATCGCGCCACCCTGCGCCGTTATTTCAAGGAACTGGGCTACTGGCACATGGACGAGACTGAGAACCCGGCTTACCACCTGTTCCTCAAGTAGGTCAATTTGCCTTATAGATCAATAGTTCGGGCAAACGGGAAGTAAATCATGCTTTTTTATTCCGGTACTTTTAAACGGAATGCAGTCATGTTAGTTTTTGCGCGTCTGGACCTGCCTCAAACTGGACTCCTGTCTTTCCCTTTACCCCTTTCGCATGTTTTGTGAGCTATCACTCACAATGTAACTGGCGTGTTGCCAGGGGTGATCTATAGTTAGTCAGGAAATCTGCGTAACAGAATACGCTTAGGCGGGCAGGTTCCACGGCGAGCTTACATTCCTGGCATCCCCAACAACTAATAAAAGCTATGGAATCAGCCGTCCGGACCCACCATGGAGGTGGTCCCGTTTCATCAGGGAGGACGGCAAATTTTAACGAGGCGACGAGCGAGATGAAGAAAAAACCCGATTTGCTGGTAGTACTGATGCTGGTACTTGGCCTGGGCGTATTGGCGAGCAGCTATACCCAGGGCGAACCCGATCCGGAAATGGTAGCCAGCCAATTCACTATTCGTTGATTACTGGATTTTCCGCACATTCCTGCTGAGATCGGCTTCTGCTGTGTCGACTCAGTTGCTGACCCCGTAAATCCGTTTTTCCGTCACGATAAAATCCATTCCGATATCCCAGCGTTCGCAAGGTAGTTCCGGCACCTTCTGGCATTCGTGTGCCACGCCCACCATGCGCGGCTGCCGCGGTGCGCGCCCGGTTTGCAGAAATGCAAAGGTGCGATCATAAAAGCCACCGCCCATACCCATGCGATTGCCTTGGTCATCGAATCCCACCAATGGTGTCAGCACCAGATCCAGTGTCCAGATTGGGCAGCGGCTGTCGTGATCGCATAAGGGTTCGGGAATGCCGAAGCGGTTGATCGCCAGCGGTTGATGCGGCCGATGCTCCATGAATAACAGGCGGCCTTTTTGAAACGGATGCAGTACCGGCAGATAAATCTGTTTGCCCAAACGCCACGCCAATTCCAGTAACGGCTGAGGACTGATTTCGCCATCGTTGGGAATATACGCCGCAATGCGTTGGCTGTTCATAAACACGGGCAATTGTGCCAGCTGACGACACAAGCCCATGGACGCGGTTGCCTGTTGCTGCCGACTCAATTCGCGCCGGCGTTTGCGTAATTCTTTGCGCAACAGATTTTTGCTCGGCACGTCGTCGAGCGGCGTCAATTCCTGGGTAATGGCAGGTGGCAAGTGCGAAGTGGCAAGCGAAGAGCTGTCGGTCATGCAACGCCTCGGCTGTGCGGGATCAGGCATGCAGCGGAAAATAAAGCGCCCCCCGATCTGCCGCTACTGACGTCTGCCCTTGAACCCAAGGTTCAAGGTGGCGGCCTCTGTGATGTTTCGGGCTTTCCGTCAAGCGGACGTGCACTCCCACACCAGCCGAGACCCCCGGTTTAATATGATGCATCGGCTCAGGGACGTAGGCCAGAACGCGAGCAGCTCAGGGGACTGAGCGTTCAGTATAACGGATTTGGCGGCGCGGACAGCGGGGCCGGAGAAAATTGAATGGTTGAAATTCAGCAGGAATAGGCGTAGACGGCGCCCTATTTTAAAGGCGCGTTTACAGATCCAGTTGGCGGGCCGACGCCAGTGCTCGTTCGATCTTGTCGTTGAGACGGGACAAATGTTTTTCGGTGATGCGGTCGTAGCTGTTGAGTTCGGCTTTGGCCTTGATTAGCTCATGGGCGATGTTCAGCGCTGCCATCACGGCGATGCGCTCGACGCCCACGATCTTGCCGGATTTGCGGATGTCCCGCATGCGCTCGTCCAGCAATTTGGCGGAGGTGCGCAGATCCTCCACTTCTTCTGCCGGGCAGCTGACGCCGTAATCCCGATCCAGAATGGTGACGTTTAACATTTCCAGGGGGGTGCTCATGAATCCTGCTCCAGAGCTCTCAATCGCGAAATCATGGATTCGACCTTGGTGCGCGCCATATCGTTCTTCTTCATCAGATTGGCCCGTTCCTCGGTCAGTTGGACTTCCCGTGTCTTCAGGAATTTATTGTGACGCTTGTACTCATCACAGAGGTCGATGTACTCGTCAACGCGGTTTTCCAGGGTCTTGAAAAGCTGCTCAATCTTGTTCATGGGGATTGGTTTCCCGTGCCGGACCCAGGCCGGCATCCTTGTTATTTTACACGAAAGGCTGCGCCATTCTCTATCGCAAGCATAGCCTCAATCCCGCCTTTGCAGCCAGTCTGCCCGTGTTACAATGCCCCGGTCCTGTTACAAAACTGCAAAAGGTACCGCGTCCGTGCACCCGGAAGACGTTCTCGACTATTACGAACTGGAATCGGAACTGGGCAAGATCCAGGCCCTCACCGGCCCGTCGGAGGCCCATGGCATCCTGTGCGGGCAGCTCAGCGGTGGGCTGAAAGCAGAAGGTCTGGCCTGGCTCAAATTATACCTGCCCAACCTGGGAGTGAAGCGGGAGCCGTG
Source organism: Dongiaceae bacterium (assembly GCA_035539495.1). Taxonomy (GTDB): domain Bacteria; phylum Pseudomonadota; class Gammaproteobacteria; order Pseudomonadales; family Ketobacteraceae; genus Ch67. The sequence goes on along the minus strand of DATLII010000375.1, from coordinate 4,925 downwards.
GGAGGATTCACGCGAGTGGTTCTACCAGCTGCGCAATTTAACCTTTGAAGAATTGGCGGATGACCAGTTCAACTTCATGCCGTTGCTACCGGATGATGAGGATCCCCTGCAGCAGCGCCTCACCTCGCTGGCGGAGTGGTGCTCCGGCTTCCTGGCGGGTTTCGGCAGCATGGGCGAGCGCAAGAAAGAGGAATTCAGCGAGGATTGCCTGACGGCGCTGCGGGATCTGCAGCAGATCAGCCAGGTGGACACGGACGTGGAAGAAGAGGAAATGGGCGAGAACGCATTCTATGAAGTGCTGGAATACGTACGCATGGCGGCGTTGATGCTGTTCACGGAATTTGCGCTGCAACGCGACCAATTGATTCCGCCGTCCACTACACTGCATTAAGCCCGTCACCGTTCATTCAAGGGTGTCTATGAAAATAAGCAGAAAAGAATTTGCCGAGCGCCGTCGTGAACTGATGGCGCTGATGGAACCGAACAGCATCGCCATCGTTCCCGCCGCCCCCGCCCGTACCCGCAGCCGCGACACCGAATACCCCTACCGTCAGGACAGCGATTTTTATTACCTGTCTGGTTTCCCCGAGCCGGAAGCGGTGCTGGTGTTGATCCCCGGCCGAGCCCACGGTGAATATGTGTTGTTCTGCCGCGAGCGCGACCGCGCCATGGAAATCTGGAACGGATTTCGCGCTGGCCCGGAAGGGGCGGTGAAAGAGTATGGCGCAGCCGATGCCTTTCCCATTGGCGATCTGGATGAGATTCTGCCGGGCCTGATCGAAGGTCGCGAGCGAGTGTATTACCAGATGGGGCGCGATCCTGAATTCGACCGCAAGGTGATGGAGTGGGTGAATAGCATCCGCGCCAAAGTGCGCAGTGGTGCGCATCCTCCCGGTGAGTTCATCGCGCTGGATCATCTGCTGCACGACATGCGTTTGTTCAAGAGCCCTGGCGAAGTGAAGGTCATGCAGGAAGCCGCCACCATCACTGCCGCCGCGCATTTGCGGGCGATGGAGCGCTGTCAGCCCGGCTTGATGGAATTTCAACTGGAAGCAGAATTCCTGCACGAATTTTCCCGCAGTGGCAGCCGTTTTCCTGCCTATTCCAGCATTGTGGGCGGCGGTGCCAATGCCTGCGTGCTGCATTACATTGATAACGACGCCGAATTGAAAGACGGCGATCTGGTGTTGATTGACGCCGGTGCCGAGTATCAGCATTACGCCGCTGACATAACCCGCACTTTCCCAGTGAACGGCAAATTCAGCCGTGAGCAGCGTTCATTGTATGACGTGGTGTTGAAAGCGCAGTTGGCCGCGATCAAAGCGGTGAAACCGGGCAATCACTGGAACCAGCCCCACGAAGCGGCACTGAAGGAATTGGTGAAAGGCCTTGTGCAGTTGGGGCTACTGCAGGGCAAGGTGGATGAGTTGATTGCCAATGAGGCCTACCGCCGTTTTTACATGCATCGCACTGGCCATTGGCTGGGTATGGATGTGCACGATGTGGGTGACTACAAAGTGGGAGACGAGTGGCGCGTGCTGGAGCCGGGCATGGTGCTCACCGTGGAGCCAGGCCTGTATGTAGCCGAAGACGACGACACGGTGGACGCACGTTGGCGCGGCATTGGTATTCGCATCGAGGACGATGTGCTGGTTACGGAAAAAGGTCGCAAGGTTCTGACCGCCGACGCACCCAAAGATCCGGATGAAATCGAGGCGCTGATGGCGAAAGCCCGCACTCAACGCAAGCAGAGTAAATCCGGTAAATCCCGCAAGAAAGCGGCATAACATAAATAACTGCCTAAATAGCCATGTCGCAACATTCCCTGCAATACGACATTCTGATCATCGGCGGCGGCCTGGTAGGTGCGTCGCTGGCGGCCTGTCTGGCACGCGATCCGTCGTTGCGTATCGGCGTGGTGGAAAAATTCCCGCCGCCACAGGACAGTGGCGATTTTCATCCCAGTTACGACGCTCGCAATACGGCGCTCGCCAACGGTACCTGTCATATCTTCGATCAGTTGGGTGTATGGCAGGAAATGCGCGCCCATGCAGTGCCGATTGAAACCATCGAAATCACCAATCAGGGTCGCTTTGGCCGAGCCGTGATTCGCGCTCAGGAAGAACGGGTGCGGGCGTTGGGATATGTGATTGAAAATCGGTGGATCGGCAAAGTGCTGTACCGGCATTTGCAGCAATGCGCGAATGTGGAATTCCGGGCGCCAGCCGAAGTGGTGGCGTTGCGGTATGAACAGGATCAGCTGCTGGCGACGTTGGACGATCAGCAGATTGCGCGTACGCCGCTGGTGATTATTGCGGATGGCGCGCAGTCGCACACGCGACAGATGCTGGGTATCGGCGCGCGCGTGCAGGATTACGATCAGGTGGCCATCGTTACCGCTGTGACACCGGACCAAGCCCATAAAAACATCGCGCTGGAACGTTTCACCGACACCGGCCCGCTCGCCATCCTGCCGCAAACGGATAATCGGTTAGGGCTTACCTGGTGTGTCGACAAATCCACAGCAGATGAGCTGATGGCGGCCGACGATATTACGTTTCTGCGTGCGTTGGAACGGGCCGCGGGTGAAGGCATTGGCGCATTGTTAAAAATCGGTAAACGTTTTGCGTATCCACTCAGCCTCACGCTGTCGGATGAGCAGATTCGGCCCAATGTGGTGGTGCTCGGTAATGCAGCGCATGGTCTGCATCCGGTGGCAGGACAGGGCTTCAACATGGCCGTGCGCGATGTGGCGGTGCTGGTGCAGGTGTTGGCCACGGCGCGGGAAGCGGGCCAGCCCTGGGGCGACTTCAAATTACTGCAGCGTTATTTGCATCTGCGCGAGCAGGACCAATTCAATACGATCCAGTTTTCCGACAAGCTCACGCATCTTTTCAGTAATCGTAATCCGCTGCTGAGCCTGCTGCGCAACAGCGGGCTGGTGCTGTTCGATACGATGCAGGGCACCAAGCGTTTCGTGGCGCGGTATGCAATGGGGCGGGCGGTATCCACGCGACTGCCATCAGTGCCGGCGATGTCTTTACAGACGCCAGCATTTCAAAAACCGGCAATGGAAAAGGAAGCACCATGAACGCAGGAACGCAGCAACCGGATGTGCTGATTGTGGGTGCCGGCATGGCGGGCCTTACGTTGGCTTGTGCATTGGGGCAGTCGGCGCTGCGCATCATCGTGATCGATACCCAAACGCCGCTGCCACCCGCGCAATGGCCCAACAGTTTCGATCCCCGTGTCAGTGCGCTGACACCGGCGTCAGTCAATATTCTGCGCAAGTTGGGTGTATGGGACGACATGGCGACGCATCGCGTGGCGGCCTTCACCGGCATGGATGTGTGGGATGGCGACGGTACCGGCAGTATTCAATTCGATGCGGCGAATATGGGTGTGGAGGAGCTGGGATTCCTGGTCGAAAACCGCATCACGACGCATTGCCTGTTCGAACGATTGGGTCAGTTGCCCAACGTGACGTTCATCAAAACAGGGCTGGCGCGCATCACCGAAGCGGCAGATTCAAGTGTTAACGATTTGCCGAAGTCACGCGCGCGATCTTCAGATTCTTTCGCTCCAAACGACAGCAATGGTTGGTGTGTGACGCTCACTGACGGCACGTCGTTACAACCACGATTGCTGATCGGAGCGGACGGCGCTCAATCCCGCGTGCGGGACCAATTGGGTTTTCGCTGCCGCAACTGGGGTTATGAGCAGAGCGCGATTGTCACCACCGTGACCAGCGCCAAACCCCACGACGATATCGCGCGCCAGGTATTTCTGGAAACTGGCCCCTTGGCGTTTCTGCCGTTGCGCGCAAGTACGAATGAACGCCATTCCTGCGTCAGTTCCATCGTCTGGTCTCTCGACACTGCTGCAGCAAAGTCGGTGATGGCGTTGGACGATACCGCGTTTCGCCAACAACTGGCGCGTGCGTTTGAGCATCGTCTGGGCGAGATCGTCGCCAGCGATCGCCGTTTCAGTTTCCCGCTCACGCAAAATCATGCGGTGGATTATGTGTTGCCTGGCGTGGCGTTGATTGGCGATGCGGCTCACACCATTCACCCGCTGGCGGGGCAGGGCATCAATCTGGGTTTTCTGGATGCGGCGGTATTGGCAGAGGAAATTCTGCAGGCGCATACCAATGGCCTGCCGATCGACGATTTCAGCGTGTTGCGCAAATACCAGCGTCGTCGCAAGCCGCATAACCTAATGTTGATGTCGGCGATGGAAGGCTTCAAGCGTCTGTTTGGCCTGGATGTGCCGCCGTTGCGGATCGCGCGCAACCTGGGCATGTCGTTTTTCAATCGTCATGGTTTGATCAAGCAGGAAATCATGCAGCGTGCGATGGGGCTCGGTGGCGATGTGCCAGCGCTGGCGCAACCTGGATTGAGCGCGGATTTTTGATACCATTTTATTGTCACAGCTTTGTACAACATCGAGAGGACATGCCATGACATCAGCTTTCGTCATCCGCAACCAGTTGGGCCAATATCTCACCCGTAAGGGCGAGTGGGTGTCCGGCCGGGATGCCAGCGCGCTGTTCCACCAGCCTTGGTATGACCAGGCGCTCAATCATCTGATCGAAACCAACAGCAAGGATATTGAGCTGCGCGGCAAGGTAGTAGAGCTGGAGCTGGATGAGAAAGGGCGCCCTGCTGTGCTGGAACTGGGACCTGATTCGCAACAGCCAGCGCTGTTGGATGAGAGTGCAACCGTAGCGCGTGCCGCGGCAAATGAATCTGCACCGGCTGAAAGTGAGCCGGCTGCACAGGAAGCGAGTGCCGACGCCGCTGCCTGATGCGGAAATAAAAAAGCCCCGCGAACGGGGCGAAGGTCGAGGTTCAATCGTTTCGCATTTAGGGCCTGCGATGGCGGGCAAACGCCCAACCCAGCAGGCCCAGACCGAATAGTGAGAG
>DATLII010000374.1:0-2497 GCA_035539495.1 Dongiaceae bacterium | reverse complement strand
GGTTATCGCTATATCGGGATGGATCACTTTGCTAAACCCGATGACGAGCTGGCGCAGGCTCAGACTAGAGGCGTGTTGCATCGGAATTTCCAGGGTTACACCACCTGCAAAGAGGCGGATCTGATTGGCCTGGGTGTTTCTGCCATCAGTCTGATCGATAACGTGTATTGCCAGAACACGAAATCCGTCAGTGAGTATCAGGTGTTGCTGGAGCAGCAACGGTCGCCACTGCTGGCCGGTGTTGCCTTGACGCATGACGATGAAATTCGCCGTGCCGTCATCATGTCGTTCCTGTGCCGGAACGGGTTGGAGCCGGCCGTGGTGGAAGCGGCTTATGGAGTTGATTTTTGTGACTATTTTCGCTCAGAGTTGATCCAGCTGGAGGGTTTTGTTGACCAAGGATTGTTGGAGCGGGATGGGCGAGATTATCGCCTGACGCCACGCGGACGCTTGGTAGTGCGCAAAATTTGCATGCTGTTCGATGTGTACCTGCCGGATCATCTGAAACAGGGTCGGCGTTTTTCGCGTGTACTCTGATTGTGGTGCTCTGGATGTGAAGATACTTTGATCTGTGAATGCTTTGATTTATCGAGTACGTGAAAGGCAGAAATATGACAGCGCCTATTCGTTTGCGCCCCTTAGGCTCGCCGATGAGTTTCGCACCTGCAAAAGTGCTGTGTTAGGCTGGTGAGCAATTTCAGTGCACGTTAATGACCCGGGAAACTGATCATGTCGCTAGAGCTGGATGGTAAAAATCGCGTTCCCTCTCGCACACTCAATGTGTCCTGCACCGATTGCAGTCTGAATCCGATTTGTCTGCCGGTGGCTGTGAAGGAAAAAGAGCTGGATGAACTGGATAGCATCATCAAGCGCAGCCGTCCGATGAAAAAGGGTGAGCATCTGTTTCGTGCCGGCGATCCCTTCCAGTCGATTTTTGCCGTGCGCAGCGGCACCATCAAAACCTATTCTGTGACGGAAGACGGTGAGGAGCAGGTGACTGGTTTCTATCTGCCTGGTGAAGTGTTGGGCATCGACGGAATCAGCACCAATATGCATTCCAATTCCGCCAAAGCGCTGGAAACAGCCGCTGTATGTGAAATTCCATTCGACAAGCTGGAGTCACTGTCGGCCAAGATTCCCAGTCTGCAACGGCATTTTTTCCAGTTGATGAGTCGCGAGATTCAGTCTGACCAGCAGCTGATCATGTTGTTAAGTAAAAAGAGTGCGGAAGAACGCATCGCCGCGCTGCTGCTGAGTATTTCAAATCGTCAAGGCAAACGGGGGTTGTCGCCCAGCCGTTTCCGCCTGTCCATGTCCCGCAACGACATCGGTAATTTTCTTGGGCTGGCGGTGGAAACCGTAAGCCGCGTGTTCACTCGCCTGCAGAAACAGGACATCATTTTCGTTGACGGCAAGGAAGTGGATATTCGTGATATGAACTCTCTTTGCCACGTTTCCAACAGCAACGACGGTGAGAAGCTGAAGAGCGCCTGATTGCACATGTATGTCATTCGACGTCCGTTAAAGGCGATAGCCCAGTGTAATGGCGCCGAATTCATCGGGTTCAGGCTGGCCTTCGAACTCGCGTGAGCGCACGATATTCACCAGGGTGATCCGCCAGTTGCCCCAACCGGTAACGAAGCCAGCCTGAATATCGCCTACCCATTCCTCTTTTTCGACACTTTGACTTTCCCCATCAGAATTGCCATCCAGAAAAATATTGTGTTCGACATAACGGCCGTGCGCGCCGGCGAACAGGTACCAGTAAAGGCTCTGGTTCGGTTTGAAATAGTTGCTGCCGGAGGCGCTGGGCCGGATCAGCGGCGGGCCATAATCGGAAAATATGCCGGAGCCGAGCCGCAGGGTAAAACCAGCACCGGCATCACGCATGGCGCTTCCCAGATCAACGCCGACCCTGGGTACTATGTCCAGGTAGTTGCGAAAAAGTGGCACTATCCATTCGCGCTGATACTGCACATCAAAAGTGACTTCGTTGTGAAGCTGGTTGTCCCAGCCTTGCGGTAATTCGGAATCGGTCAGTTTGTGCACCTCCCGCTGTGTGGCCTCGGCGCCAGAGTCGGGGCCTACCGTTCCAATGATCAGATCCAGTTTGTCGATGTGACGAATTTTGTGATTGCGATTTTCCGCAATCATGCCAAGGGTGAGGTAGAGCCAGCCAGCATACGGCCTGTCATTCGGCTGCGGTTGCGAAACCGATATGTCGGAGGGAGTGTAAATCTGTTGTCCCAAGCGCCAGGATTGCCGCAGTTCATCGCCTTCATCCACGAATGGCAGCCATGACACCGCAGCGCGATACCAGACATGCATATAGGTGTCACTGACATAACTCAGTTCGGTGCCATGGGTGTAGTGGGCGTCGGAACCTGCGCCGAGCAGGTCGTTTTCCAGTGAGAATGTCAATGTGCCCTTGCTGTCTGCCGCTGCGGCGGGCGTGATCGTGGGTAGCAGGGCGATAAGGCAAAACAAGCGCGTGCGG
>DATLII010000373.1:0-4686 GCA_035539495.1 Dongiaceae bacterium | reverse complement strand
CCAAGGTATGCTCCAGCGAGGCAAACAGGGTGGTATCTTCCGTGGTCCAATGGTTCCAGTCAGCGGCGGTTGTGGTTGACTGGTCCAGATCGGTACGGCTGCCGTCGGCGTAGAAGAACGGCAACGAACCCCAATAGATGCCGCTGAGATCATCCTTTTCGTAACTGCCGCCTACTGTCAGGCGGGTGTGCTCACTCAGATCGGCTTCCACTACCCCATAAAATACGCTGTTCTCGGTATTTTCCAGATCAACGAAAGAATCGCTTTCGGCAAAATGCCCTACCAACCGCGTACGCACCGAACCGTCGGCCGTTACAGGCGTGCTGATATCAGCCGTGGCGCCCCGACGATCCCAGGATCCAGCTTCCACATCAACGCTGCCGGTAAACACAAGACTGTTGGCGCGCTTCCTGACCAGATTGATGGTGGCAGAAGGATCGCCAGCACCGCTTACCAGACCCGTCGCGCCGCGCACGATTTCGATGCGGTCGTAAATCGCCGTGTTGGCCGTATCGAGACCGGACTCGATATCTTTGGAAATTGGCATGTTGTCGATCTGATAATTGTTCACCTCGAAGCCGCGTGACATGACTTCATTGCGCGCTCGGTCCTGCGATTTCACCGAAATACCCGTGGTATGGCGCAAGGCATCGGAAACGGTGTTCGCACCCTGATCCTTAATCTGCTGCTGAGTGACTACCGAAATGGATTGCGGCGTTTCCCGCACCGACAGGTCGAGTCTGGTCGCGCTGCGGATGATAGGGGTGGTGTAGGAATCGGTAGTGTCGGCTTCCAGTCCGTTGTCGGTGACTTCGACCAGTGGCAATGATTGAGTGGTTTCTTCCGCCTGAACTGTGCCAATAACGCTGGCGATAGCTAGTGCGAGCGAGCGTAATGCTAGCGCGCTGTTGTGCTGTGGCATGATTGAATAACTCCTGTACTGATTGTTTGATCCCTGCGCCACGTGCTGGCAGCGTTTTCTTTGGCTAAATCAGAGCGCATTAACAAAGACGGCGAAAAATTTCGTCCGTCGAGCCCACGCAGAGTCGGATGCCCCCGCAACGCATTCCTGAATGCGCAGAAAGATGGCCATTGGCAGCGAATGTCGCCGTAACGGCAAAGAACGGGGGCCGGCTCAAGGGCGTCCGTATGATAATGGAAACGATCTACAACTATAAATGATTCTCATGTGAGAATTGGTAACAGCATCACCAGAGAGCTGATTAAAAACTGAATGCCGGTCATCAAAGTGCAACGCGCGACCGCAACGGCCTTAAACAAAAGCGCCGCGAATCCGTCTACCGATGGGTGGTTTTAGCGCCACGACTTTCACGTCCTACTCAAGGTGAACCGGAATGCTTTCCTATCTGATCAAGCAGTCGCGCAATTTGCTGATTGCGGCCGCGGCGGCCAGCGTGACCAGCGGCGTATGCAGTGTGATGCTTCTCACCCAGATCAACGCGGCCCTGACAGCCTCCACCACAGAGGAACGCATTGCCCTGGCGTGGCGCTTCGCGGCCTTTGCTGTGGCGGCGATGGTGGCCCAGATGATTTCGTCGGTGTTGTTCGAACGGTTGAATCAGCGCGCTCATGCCGATATGCGTCGCTTCATTTCTGATCGGGTACTGGCGGCGGATTTTCGCCGGCTGGAAGAAATCGGTGGGCCAAAAGTGCAATCTGCCCTGTCGGATCACAGCGGGCAGGTGGCGGAATTTTTTGTGAGTTTCCCCGTCATTTTGGTGAATGCCATCATCGTGTCGGGTTGCCTGGTTTACATGGCGTTGCTGTCCTGGCAGGTATTTCTGGCGGCAATTCTGGTGATCGGTTTGGGTTCGCTCGGTTATCACCTGGCGCATCTGCGCGCCATTCGCCATCTGGAGCTGGCGTCGGAGGAACAGGATCGCCTGTTCGGGCATTTCCGTTCGCTCGTGGATGGCGCCAAGGAACTGCGTCTGCACGCCAAAAAGCGTCGTCGCTTTGCCGATGACCTGCTGGGCAAAGCCATCGAGATCGTGCGCCGCGAACGAACCTTCGGTATGTCGGTGTTCATGATTTCGTCCGCCTGGGGCAACTTCCTGATTTACGGCTTTATCGGCCTGGTGTTGTTTTTACTGGTGGGCGATGTGCCGGACCGGACCCGCATCATGACCGGCTTCGCGCTGATCTTCGTGTACATGGTGACGCCGCTGGAGGCCCTGCTGGGATCGCTGCCGCGTGCCAACCTGGCCCGGGTATCCGGTGCGCGTATCGATGAAATCACCCGCGAACTGGAGCAAACCGAAGCAGACGCGACGACTGCAACGGCACCGCATCTGGACAACCTGGTGCTGAAAGGCATTGCGCATCGCTATTACCGCGAAAGCGCGGACGAAATTTTTACACTAGGCCCTATCGATCTGGAATTTGTGCCTGCGCAGATCACCTATCTGGTGGGCGGCAATGGCAGCGGCAAAACATCCTTCGCGAAACTGCTGGTGGGTTTGTACCGGCCGGAACAGGGCGAAATTCTCCTGAACGGCGAACCGGTGGATGACAGTAATCGTGATCGCTACCGTCAAACGTTCTCGGCGATTTTTTCAGATTTCCATCTGTTCGAACAGATGCTCGACGATGCATCGGTCGAACTGGATGCACAAGGCAACGCCTTGCTGGAAAAGCTGCACCTGCAGCACAAAGTGCAAGTGCAAAACGGCGCTTTCACCACACGCGAACTGTCGCAGGGCCAACGCAAACGCTTGGCGTTGGCGATCACCTATCTGGAAGACCGGCCTTTCCTGATCTTCGACGAATGGGCGGCAGATCAGGATCCAGTATTCAAGGACGTGTTTTATCGCGAATTGCTGCCGGAGTTGAAAGCCAAGGGCAAGTCGGTGCTGGTGATTTCGCACGATGATCGCTACTTCCACCTGGCGGATCGTCTGATTCGGATGGAGAACGGGCAGGTGATTGCGGTGGAGGAAAATTCTCACGCCATTGCGGCGAAGTCGCATTCTGTTGCACCGTCAGTCGTGACGGCACAATCAGAAGTATCCTTCAGCGATTCGTTGGCAACACCCGCCTGACATTTTCAACCTGAGCATTCTCGCAGCACAGCAGTAGCTTCGAGAATGTTTCAAAACGTCACGCGATCCCGCGCGTCATTCCGTCTTGCCCAACACCTGTGCCTCATACAGCGCACGATACAGGCCGGCGCGCGCCATCAATTCCCCATGAGTACCCACTTCTGCCAACTTACCTTTATCCAACACCACAATGCGGTCGGCGTGGCGAATGGTTTGCAGGCGATGCGCAATGATGATGGACGTACGCTCACGGGTAACCTGATTCACCGCGGCCTGCAGCGCCGCTTCGGTGATGGGGTCGATGCTGGCGGTGGCTTCGTCCAGTATCAGAATGTCGGGGTTCTGGGCAAAAATGCGTGCGAACACCAGCAACTGCCGCTGTCCTTGCGACAGATTCTGCCCGCGATCATCCAGCGGTGTGTCCAACCCTTGTGGCAAGGCGTCGATGAAGTGCAGCGCCTGCACCCACTGCGCCGCTTGCCTTGCCTGTTCACGGGTGACGGCCGGATTACCCAACGCGATATTGTCGTAAATGGAGCCCGTAAACAGGTGGAAATCCTGCAGCACCAGTCCCTGCCTGCGTCGCAGTGCCTCCGGTGCCAGTTGCATGATGTCGATGCCATCGATGAACAGCGTGCCGGCTGGCACATCGTAGAACCGGCTGATCAGGCGACTCAGGGTAGTTTTGCCCGATCCGGTGGCGCCGACGATAGCAATGGTTTCGCCGGCTGCAATCTGCAAACTGAGATTGCGAATCACCGGAATGCCACTGCCGTAACTGAAATCCAGCTGGCGGAATTCGATAGCGCCGCGCAGCTTGTCCGGTAACGCTGTCGGCTGCGCCGGCACCTGCAATGCCTCTCGCCAATCCAGCAGCCGGAAAATTCGATCGCAAGCAATGCCGGCGCGAAACAGCACACTGGCCTGGAAGCCGAATACCACGATCGGACGGAATAGCATTTCACAAAACTGCAGGAATAAAATCAGAGTGCCCAGGCTGATGGCATTGGTGTGTACCTTGTCGCCACCCAGCCAGAGCACGCAACCAAACGCCAGAAATATCACACTTTCCACCAGCGGAAAATAAGCCGTCTCCAGTTTAATGGCCCTGTTTTCAAGGCTGCGGTTGGTTTGCAGCAATTGCCCGAAACGCCGCGCATTCAGCGCTTCGCGTCCGCTCAGCTGCACCACTTCAATGCCGGACAAATATTCGTGCAGGTGCTCGTTGATGCGGGAGAATGCCTCACGCATCCGCTGATAGATCGGGCCGGAAAAATGCCGGAATAACAGCGTGGCTGCCAGCACCAGCAACATTAACGGTGTGATTTCCGCCGTCAGGGTGGGATCTAACGCCAGCATGATGGCGGCGGCGATCGCGAAGGGAACCAGCTCACCCGCCAGCGCGCCCACACTGCTGAGCAGTTCGGCCAGGCTTTCAATGTCGTCGGTGATGCGCGTCATGATCTGGCCGATTTTGGCGCGATCGTAAAAGGATGCCGGCAGACGCTCCACATGCGCAAACAAGGCAGTGCGCAGATCCGCCAGCGCCGCCAGCACGGCGCGGGACAACAGCACCTCAAAACTGAAACTGGCCGCCACGCGCACCACTACCCACAGCAGATAC
>DATLII010000372.1:0-4618 GCA_035539495.1 Dongiaceae bacterium | reverse complement strand
TGAAGGCCACCTACAACGCGCCCTATCTGGCTCACGCCACGCTTGAGCCCATGAACTGCACCGTGCGCCTCAGCGACGACCGCTGCGAAATCTGGGCACCAACCCAAGCACCGGACGTCTGCGCCGCGGCAGCAGAGGAAGTCACCGGTTTGCGCCGCAGCCAGATCCAGGTTCATACCACACTGATCGGCGGCGGTTTCGGCCGGCGTCTGAACGTGGACTACGCATTGGAAGCCGTACACATTGCCAAGGCCAGCGGACTGCCGGTGAAACTGATCTTCAGCCGCGAAGACGACATCCGTCACGATTTCTACCGCCCCGCCGCCCATACCGAACTGGCTGCGGGCTTGGACGACAAAGGCCGCATCACCGGCTGGTCCCACAAAAACGTCTGCCCGGCGATTCTCACCTGGTCGTTCCAGGAAATGGCCAAGGCTGTGCTGCCCGCCTGGCTGCCGGACAGCATGGTCAGCGGCACCGCCAGCCTGGGCCCGTTCGTCTACGGCACCCTGATGGCGGACCCGCCCAGCACCGAAGGCGCCATGGAATACAGCTACGACGTCGACAACGTGGAAGTGCGCCACGTGCAGAGCGATCCCGGCCTGCGCACCGGCTTCTGGCGCTCGGTGGGACACTCCATCAACGCCTTCATGATCGAAAGTTTCATGGATGAATTGGCACATCAGGCAGGCCAGGATCCAGTCCAATTCCGCCTGAATCACCTGCAGAACAACCCGCGCATGGCCGGCGTGCTGAAGCTGGTGGCGGAGAAAGGCCGCTGGGGCCAACCGTCGATTCCTGGCGCCAAGCAAGGCATCGCCGTGCATCCATCGTTCGGCTCCTATGTGGCGCAACTGGTGGAAGTCAGCGTCAACAACGGACACATCCAGGTTCACAAGGTGGTGGTGGCTGCCGACTGCGGCCACATCGTCAATCCGGATATCGTGACCGCGCAGATGGAGGGCGGCGTGATCTTCGGCCTCACCGCGGCGTTGAAGGGCAACATCAGCCTGAAAGACGGGGTGGTGGAACAAACCGGTTTCGGCGACTATCCGTTATTGCGAATGAACGAAGCGCCGAAGGTCGAGGTACATCTGCTGAGCAGCCAGGAAGAACCGGGCGGCGTGGGTGAACCAGGCGTGCCACCAGCCGCACCGGCACTGGCTAACGCCCTCTTCGCTGCCACCGGCCAACGTCTGCGTCAGATGCCGCTAAAATTGGCCTGACGCTGACGGGAATGTCATAACGAGGATTCATGCAAAGCAGCAACGAACAGGTTATCCGCACCCTGCAGAGCTGGCTGCACAGCGGCCATTTCTGCTGGCTGATAAGCATCGCCAGCACCTGGGGCAGCTCACCTCGCCCGGCCGGATCGCTGCTGGTCTGGTGTGCGGAAGCCGGCGCGCTCGGCTCTTTATCCGGCGGCTGCGTGGAAGATGAATTGCTGGAAAAACTGCGCCAGAGCCACTTTGCGACCGATCGCCTGCACCGGGAGACCTACGGCATATCCGCCGAGGAAGCCACGCGCATGCGCCTGCCCTGCGGCGGTTCTCTCAGCCTGATTCTGGAGCCCCTGCATCCAACCCCAGAAGTACTCGCCCATGTGGACACCATGGCGCAACTGCTGGATCAACGGCAGGGTTTTGTACGGACGACGACGTTCGCACAGCCCGACCAGGCGAATTCTGATATCCACACCGGCCTGCGCAGCCAGATCAACCAGACCCGGCCGCAGCCGGTGCAATTGACCAACACCGAATTCCAGAACTACCTGGGCCCGCGCTATCGCCTGCTGCTGGTGGGCGCCAATCAGGTGGCCGAGTTCCTGGCGGACTTCGCCCGCACCCTGGATTTCGAGATCCTGGTGTGCGACCCCCGCCCCAACGCCTTCGACCCTTGGCCCCACGATTTCACAACCCGCCACGCGGGAATGCCCGACGACGTGGTGCGGGCGCATGCCAACGACAGCCTCAGCGCCGTGGTAACCCTTTCCCACGACCCGCGCGTGGACGACATGGCCTTGATGGAAGCACTGACCGGCGACAGTTTCTATGTTGGCGCTATGGGTTCGTTGCGCACGACGGAGAAGCGGCTGCAGCGGTTGCAGCAACTGGACCTGACACCGGCCCAGATCGCTCGCCTGCACGCGCCGGTGGGCATGGCCATCGGCAGCAAAACGCCGGCGGAAATCGCCCTCAGCATCGCCGCCGATCTGGTGCGGCATATTCGTCGCAGCCCGTGACCGACGCCTCCGTAACGAACAGCCCCATAGCCACATCCCCCGGCTGCCTGATTCTGGCCGCCGGTTCCCACCGCCGCTTCGGCTCCGCCAAACTGCTTCATCCTTTGGCGGATGGTCGTCCCCTGATCGCGCATACGCTGGACGTTCTGCGAGCCAGCGGACTGCCTCTGGCTCTGGTTCATCGCCCCGATGATCACGCATTGCTGGCACAGATCGACTCAACCGACGGCATCCAACTGATTCCCAACCCGAACCACGCCCTTGGCCTCGGCCACAGCATTGCCTGCGGCGTCCGCGCAACAGCGCATTGGCAAGGCTGGATCATCTGCCTGGCGGATATGCCGCAAATTCGCACCGACACCATCCTAGCCATCGCCGACGCCCTGCGCCAATACCCCATAGTGATTCCCCATTTTCGTAATCAGCCCGGCCATCCGCGCGGTTTTCAGCGCCGTTTTTTCGACGATCTCTGCAATCTGCAGGGTGACAAAGGTGCCCGCGACCTGATCGTGCAACATTCCACGGAAATCGGTGTACTCAACCGGCCAGATGCCGGTATTCTTCTGGATATCGATTATCCGGAGGATTTGTATAACCTTGAGCATTCCGCCACAGGCTATCCAGATTCGAATGCACTTTTGACAGGCGCCCCCTACGACATGACCGAACCTCAAAATAAACAGCAGGATGGCACGGATCCAACCCCATCCACCCCAACCCAACCGGAACCCTCCACGCAAATCACCCCCTCCACCGACGCCAGCCCCAACGAGCCGGTCGACATCGCAACTCCCCAGCCTTTCGTCGAAATACCCACGCCGGAAACTGTTGCCAGCGCTGAACCCACGGCTGTGGCTGTGAGCGAATCTGCGCATGCGGAAGCTCAGGTTGTCTCGGCAGTGGCGCCGGTTGAAGCGCCGACGGAAAGGTTGCCGGAGGTGCAAAGCGAAGCTGAAACGCCGGCTGAAATCGTTGCCGAGGGTGAAAACAGCGCCGAGGCGGCTGTCGTGGCGGGTGAAGTTGCGGGCGAAGTCGCCAACGCAGAATCCGCTGACACCGATACAGGCACCGCTACAGACACTGACACCGCCGCCACTGATGCTGAATCTGCCGCACCTGTGGTCGTCGCCCCGATCGTCCAACATATCCCTCAAGTCCGCTTCCGCGAACTGCCACTGGATGCCCGCATCCAGCAAGCCGTCGTTGATCTGGGCTTCGAATTCTGCACCCCGATCCAGGCGCTGTCGCTGCCGCTTTCCCTGCAAGGCAAGGACGTGATCGGCAAGGCCCAAACCGGCACCGGCAAAACCGCCGCCTTCCTGATCACCGTGATCAACCACCTGCTGAAAACCCCCGAGCAGGAAGAACGCTACAACGGCGAGCCTCGTGCCTTTATCCTGGCCCCCACCCGCGAGCTGGCGATCCAGATCGAGAAAGACGCCAAAGCTCTGATCAAGCACACCCCGCTCACCCTGATGAGCATCGTCGGTGGCATGGATTACCAGAAACAGCAACGTCGCCTGCAGAACGAAATCATCGACATCGTCGTCGGCACCCCCGGCCGCCTGATCGACTTCGTGCGCAACAAGGACCTGTTCCTGAGCGAAACTGAAATCGTCGTCATCGACGAGGCCGACCGCATGCTCGACATGGGCTTCATCCCTGACGTGAAACGCCTGGTGCGGGAAACTCCGTTCAAGGAATACCGTCAGACCCTGATGTTCAGCGCCACCTTCACCCAAGACATCATGAATCTGTCCGGCAGCTGGACCCGCAACGCCGAGCACCTGGAAGTGGCCAGCGACTCCGCCGCCGCCGACACCGTGGACCAGAAGGTGTACATCGTCACCACGGAAGAAAAATTCAACCTGCTATACAACCTGATCAATCTAAAGAACCTGGAACGGGTGATGATCTTCGCCAACCGCCGCGACGAAACCCGCGACCTCACCCACAAGCTGCGTGATTACGGCATCAAGTGCGCCATGTTGTCCGGTGAAGTACCGCAGGAAAAACGGATCAAGGTGCTGGAAGGTTTCCGCGAAGGTCGCATCCGTGTGCTGGTGGCAACCGACGTTGCGGGACGTGGCATCCACATCGACGACATTACCTTCGTGGTGAACTACACGCTGCCGGAAGACCCTGAAGATTACGTACACCGCATCGGTCGCACCGGCCGCGCCGGCAAAAGCGGCACCAGCATCAGCTTCGCCTGTGAAGAAGACGCATTCCAGTTGCCCGCGATCGAAAAACTGCTGGGCGCCAAACTGGATTGCTCACAGCCGGAAACAGAATTGCTGGCCGATGTGCCGCCACCCGTGCTCACTCCAGAACAGCAAAAGGAACGCGACAGCCATACTCACCGCCGTCGCCGTC
>DATLII010000371.1:0-9143 GCA_035539495.1 Dongiaceae bacterium | reverse complement strand
CTGATCGTCATTGGTGTGGTGGTGTTGGTGCTGATCGCCGGTGTCGCCGGCTTCATGCTGACGAAGTAGCGCTTATTTATTCCCGTTAGTGGTTTTGCTTTTCTTGCGAGGCGGCCGGGTGTTGATCACTCGTGCCGTCTTCACCAGATTGTCCTTTATCTGAATGGTCTCGATCAGATAGGGACCGATCTTCACGCACAGGTTGTGCTCGGGGATGTGCTCCAGGTGTTCCGTGATCAGACCGTTGAGCGTTTTCGGGCCTTTTGATGGCAGATGCCACTTTAGCCCTTTGTTGATATCGCGAATCGTAGCCAGGCCATCGATGATGTAGGAGCCGTCTTCCTGCGGATGAATGTCCTGGCTGCTGGATGCGGCGAAATCCGTGGTGAACTCACCGACGATTTCCTCCAGGATATCCTCAAGGGTCACGATGCCCTGCACGTCGCCGTATTCGTCCACTATGAATCCCATCCGGCGTTTTGCTTTCTGAAAATTCACCAGTTGCACGTGCAATGGCGTGCCTTCCGGAACGAAATAAGGTTCCACTGCCTGTTGCAGGATTTTCGCTTTGTTCAGTTCGTTATCCATCAGTAGCCGGCTGATCTTGCGCAGGTGCAGCACACCCACGGGCGAGTTCAAATCCGATTTATACACCGGCAGGCGCGTATGCTGAGCCGAGCGCAGGTATTTAATAATTTCGTCGAGGTCCTCTTCCAGATCGATGCCCATCACTTCATGTTTGGGAATCATGATGTCATCCACCGTGACATCCTCCAGATCCAGAATACTCAGCAACATGGTTTTGTGACGCTTGGCCAGGCCGGCGCCGGATTCGTTCACCAGGGTGCGCAATTCCTCGCGGCTCAGATGATTCATGCCGGATTCGTCTGGTGAGACGCCCATCACGCGCAATAGCCCGTTGCACACCACGTTCACCAGCCACACCAGTGGATGCAGCAGCTTCAGCAGTGGCTGCAGCAGATATACGGTGGTGAAGGCCACCCGTTCCGGGCGCAGCGCCGCCAGGGTTTTGGGCGTCACCTCGCTGAATACCAGCATGACCAATGTGAGAACGGCGCTGGCCAGTGCAATGCTGTTCTCGCCCCACAGGCGGATGGCAATAATGGTGGCGATGGCGGCGGCAAAGGTGTTTACGAAATTGTTGCTGATCAGAATCATGCCGATCAGGCGATCGGGGCGGGACAGCAGTTTTTCCACAAGGGCGGCGCCGCGCTGCTTTTTCTTTACCAGGTGGCGCAGGCGATAACGATTGAGAGACAACATGCCCGTTTCCGAGCTGGCGAAAAATGCGGAGAGCAGCATCATGACGCCGAGGGCGATCCAGAGGACCGATAAGGGGATTTCATCCATGGCGGCGCGACCCGTTCATACCCGCTGCAGCACCACTTCCAGTACAAATTTGGAACCGAAATAGGCCAGTGTCAGCAACAGGAAACCGGCCAGCGTCCAGCGCACCGCCACCATGCCGCGCCAGCCCCACAAATGGCGGCCCACGATCATCATCCACAGCACCAGCCAGGCGGCCAGGGCGAACACCGTCTTGTGCAGCAGATGCTGGGCGAAGAAATCTTCAACGAACAGCAGGCCGCTGCCGATGGCGGCCGTCAGCAGCAACAGCCCGATGCCGATCAGATCGAACAGAGTGCTTTCCATCGTCTGCAGCGGCGGTAACAGATGCAGAATGTCGTGGATATGGCGATGCTTGAGCTGATAATTCTGAATCGACAGCAGCAACGCCTGAGACAGCGCCAGCGCAATTACGCTGTAGGCCACCACCGACAGCAGAATGTGCGCGACCATGCCGCCGTTCAAGTCGATGTGGGGAGCGACACGATCGTGCATGAACAGATTCAGGCACACGCCAATGGCAGCAGCAGGATAGGCCGGCGCCAGCAAAGACTGAATGTCGCGGAATAAAGTGATCAGCGTGCCACAGGCGGCCAGCACGAAACCAAACAGCGAGATCACATTGATCAAACCGAATTCCATTCCATCCGGGCGAAAGAGAGAGTCACTCAGATTGATCGCGTGGGACACGAGTCCAATGGTGGCAATGCCCAGCAGAAATGGACGGCTGACGGGAATGTTGGTGGTGAGGCTGCGAACCAGCAGGAAAGCGGCGAAGCCATAACTGAGACAGGCAATAATTCCTGCGGCAATCGCCAGAGTCATGGCGCTGGTTGGCTCCTTACTGGATTCGGGGAAGGTCAAGTGTCGCACAAGGCTGTCAATAAGGAAACGGCCTGCGGTATACTTCCGCGCTCGATAACAATTCCCACGAAGATGCCCTCCCATGTTTGACACACTGACCGACCGCCTCAGTAACAGCCTGCGCAGCGTCACTGGCAAAGCCCGCCTGACTGAAGACAATATCAAGGACACATTGCGGGAAGTGCGCATGGCCTTGCTGGAAGCGGACGTGGCGCTGCCAGTGGTGAAGGATTTCATCGATAAAGTGAAAGAGCGCGCGGTCGGCCAGGAAGTGATGAAGAGCCTCAGCCCTGGCCAGGTGTTCATCAAGATCGTCAACGACGAACTGACGCACATGATGGGCGACGCCAATGATGCGCTGCGGCTCAACACCCAGCCGCCTGCTGTGATCCTGATGGCGGGCTTGCAGGGTGCCGGTAAAACCACCACCGTGGGCAAGCTGGCCAAATTCCTGAAAGAGCGGCACAAGAAAACCGTACTGGTCACCAGCGCTGACGTGTACCGTCCCGCAGCGATCAAACAGCTGGAAACGCTGGCTAACGACATCGGCGTGAAATTCCATCCCAGCAGTGCCGACCAGAAGCCGATCGACATTGCCAATGCGGCCATCGCCGACGCCAAAAAACAATTCGCTGATGTGGTGATCGTGGACACCGCCGGCCGTCTCGCCATCGACGAACAGATGATGGAAGAGATCAAGCAACTGCACGCCGCGATCAAACCGATCGAAACCCTGTTCGTGGTCGACGCCATGACCGGTCAGGACGCCGCCAACACTGCGAAGGCCTTCAACGATGCTCTGCCGCTGACTGGCGTGGTGCTGACCAAAGCGGACGGTGATGCCCGTGGTGGTGCAGCGCTGTCGGTACGCCATATCACCGGCAAGCCAATCAAGTTCATCGGTATGGGCGAGAAGACTGACGCCCTGGAGCCGTTCTACCCCGAGCGGATCGCCTCCCGTATTCTGGGTATGGGCGACGTGCTCACGCTGGTGGAAGAAGCCGAGCGCAAACTGGACAAGGAAAAGGCCGACAAGCTGGCCAAGAAGCTGAAGAAAGGCAAAGGCTTCGACCTGGAAGATTTGCTGGAGCAGTTCCAGCAGATGAAAAAACTCGGTGGCATGGCCGGCATGCTGGATAAATTGCCGGGCATGGGTGGCATGGCTCAAATGGCTCAGCAGGGCGGTGTGGCCGATAAAGAGCTGAAGCGGATGGAAGCCATCATCTATTCCATGACGCCGCTGGAGCGCCGCAAGCCGGATGTCATCAACGGCTCCCGCAAGCAGCGTATCGCTGCCGGCTCCGGTACTCAGATCCAGGATGTGAACCGGGTGCTGAAGCAGCATCACCAGATGCAGAAGATGATGAAGAAGCTGACCTCCAAGGGCGGCATGAAAAACATGATGCGGGGCATGAAAGGGATGATGGGCGGCGGCGGTATGCCTCCCTTCAAGATGTGAGGCTTCCCAGGGCTTTCCATCGGCGCCGAATTCCCGTAGAATTCAGCGCCTTCTATGCTCCGCACACCCTCCTGAGCCGGCGGGGCACAGTAAGCAAAGGCTGCAAACAATCAAATATTTCAGTGGGTTACTGAAGCCCAAACAGGGTTTCGGTGATCTGCTTTTACGTTTAAATCGCTGAACAGAACGCTAGTTAAAGGAAACAGAAATCATGGTAACCATTCGTCTTGCTCGTGGCGGCTCCAAGAAGCGTCCCTTCTACCACCTGGTTGTAACCAACAGCCGCAGCGCCCGCGACGGCCGCTTCATCGAGCGCGTTGGCTTTTTCAACCCGATCGCTACTGGCAAAGAAGAGCGTCTGCGCGTTGACTTCCCCCGCGTTGACTACTGGCTGAGCACTGGCGCCCAGCCCTCCGAGCGCGTTGCTGCGCTGATCAAGGACGCCAAGCAAGCTGCGGCAGCCTGATCACCAGCATGAGCGATTGGGTTGTGGTGGGGAAGTTCATGTCCCCCTTTGGTATCAAAGGCTGGTTGAAGCTCTTCTCCCATACCCAACCCATTGAAAATATTGCTGAGTACAACCCCCTGTGGATACAACGCGGGGGTAGCTGGCAACCCTTCAACCTTGAGCATGTTCAGCGACATGGCAAGGGGCTGGTGGCCAAGATCAAGGGTTGTGAAAACCGTGATCAGACCCCGGCCTTCATCGGGTGTGAAATAGCAATCAAGCGCGAGCAGTTGCCAGCGCTGGAAACCGGTGACTACTACTGGTCCCAACTAGAGGGGCTGGCGGTGGTCACCACAGCAGGGGAACGCCTGGGTAAGGTGGACCACCTGCTGGAAACCGGGTCGAACGACGTGCTGGTGGTGCAGCCTACCACCGACAGCATCGACCGCCAGGAACGGCTGATCCCCTATCTGTGGAAAGACGTGGTCACCCAGGTGGACCTGCAGGCGGGTATCATCACCGTGGACTGGGATAAGGATTTTTGATCGGCCATCCCGGGTAATGCGGGCATAAGGGTAAGAAAGGGTACCGACATGAAATGTTCCATCGTCACCCTGTTCCCCGAGATGTTCCGGGCCATCACCGAACATGGCATTACCAGCCGGGCGGTGAAGAATGGTCTGATCGAGCTAGATACGGTTAACCCGCGTGATTTCACCCACGACGTGCACCGCACCGTGGATGACCGCCCTTACGGCGGCGGGCCCGGGATGCTGATGCTGGTGGAACCCTTGTTGGTCGCCATTGCGCAAGCCCGGCAGAATCTGGCGGCCAAAGGCGTGATGCAGCCGAAAGTGGTTTACGTATCACCCCAGGGTCGGCGCTTCGATCAGCATGCGGCCCGGGAATTTGCAGCACAGGAAGGGATTGTTTTTCTGTGCGGGCGCTACGAAGGAATTGATGAGCGCGTAATTGAACTGGCGGTGGATGAAGAGTGGTCCATCGGTGATTACGTTCTAAGTGGTGGTGAGCTACCGGTGATGGCGATGATTGATGCCGCTGCCCGCTTGCTGCCTGGTGTGCTGGGTCATAAGGATTCCGCTGCCGAAGATTCATTTTTTGAGGGGTTGCTGGACTGCCCCCATTACACCCGGCCCGAGGATTATGAGGGTAAGGTGGTACCACCGGTATTGTTGAGTGGCCATCATGCCGCTATCCGACGCTGGCGGTTGAAGCAGTCGCTGGGCCGCACCTGGTTACGTCGCCCTGACCTGTTGCAGGGTCGGGCCCTGAGCAAGGAAGAGCAGAAGCTGCTGCAGGAATATCAAAACGAATTGAACAACGATGGCGGCGCTGACTGACATCGTGCATCGAATCAACACCAAAACAGTTTTTTAACGACGTGAATGTAGCGTTATTCGACCCTACCTCTGACGTCATAACGTAGAGGAACTCTACCCATGAGCGGTAAGAACAAAATCATCCAGATGCTGGAAAAGGAACAGATGAAAACCGACGTGCCGGCATTCGGCATCGGTGACACTGTAGTGGTCAGCGTGAAAGTACAGGAAGGCGACCGCAGCCGTCTGCAGGCTTATGAAGGCGTTGTGATTGCCAAGCGTAATCGCGGCCTGAACTCTGCTTTCACCGTGCGCAAGATCTCCAACGGTGTGGGCGTTGAGCGGGTATTCCAGACTCACAGCCCCCTGGTGGATAGCATCCAGCTGAAGCGTCGTGGTGCCGTGCGCCGCGCCAAGCTGTACTACCTGCGCAACCGCGCCGGCAAGTCCGCCCGTATCCGCGAGAAGCTCAACTGATCCACGATCAGCCGGGTTTAACCGCACACAAAAAAGCGCCAGAAATGGCGCTTTTTTTATGCCTGCAATTTTCAGGTTGCGATGTTTGGTGGTGTATATCGTTACCGCAGACCCGTGCTTTTACGGTGCTGGAGTCGCTTCACCGGGCGGTTTGGAGGGTGGGGTAGGGGCTGCCTGCGCTGTCCCCGTTGTTGTTCGCAGAACCAATAGTGTCTTTACCTGCGCGGTGACGTTTGTGGCATCCACATAGCCGATAGCGGCAGGATCTTCCGCCACCTTGCTAATCATCTCGGTGACGGTATCCGTCGTCGCCGGCAGCCGACCCCGTCCACTGAACAGGTAATAGGCGCGATAGCGTCTCAGCTTGGTGCCATCCAGTTGCAGCAGGCGGCGGTAAAAATCGGTGAAGGTGGCATGTTCTTCCGGCAGATCCAGCGGATGAATTTCCTGGCCGGTTTTCGGGAACAGGGGCAGTCGCCCCAGGAAGATTTTTTTCAGGTCGGATTCGGACAATTCCGTTAACGGATTCTGCGGATGGACAATGATGGCGATGTCGGCGCGTGCACAAGCGCTTCCCAGCTGCAACAGTATCAGCAGCATCAGCAAGGGAAGGGGCAGGATCCGGGAATGGCGCATCGTCAGAACACCAGGTCCAGGGTGAAGGTGGTGACGGACGTGGAGCCGGGTACATCATGGCTCGTTTGCAGAAGCTGCCCGGTGGTTTGGTCTTCGAATTTGAAGCGCTGCCATTCGCCTTTCAGGCTCAGGTTCGACAGCAGCTCCACGCGCAGGCCCAGGGTCCAAGTTTCCTGCTCATAACTGAGTTCTCGCACCAGCGCCAGGTTGCGGGCTCGCAATCTGTCCATTTCGGGAATGGTGCCAACGGACAGCGCGTTGAAGCTGCCCAGGATTTCGTCCACGGTGTCGGAGTTGAAGTTGTTCTCGAATTGGCCCGCTACCGCGTAGGGGGTGAAGCGGCCCAGCTTGTATTGCAGCGACAGATACCAGCCGGTGGCGGGGTTGTCGTAACCTTCGTCCAGATTCTGGATGTCGAACACTTCGCCGATCAGGGCAAAATCGCCATGCTCCCAGCGACCGCCTAAAGCCTGGTAGCGATACCAGGCGTTCTCGGCGCTTAGGGCATCAGCCAGTTCGTCGAAGACGGGGTCGACGGGGCCGAAGGAGCGGTAGGCGTCCTCGGCGGGCTGGTAGGAACCCAGCTCGATGTCGCTGCGATCGAAGGTCAGGCTGTAGCGCAGGGTGATTTCGTCTTTCTGCAGGCTGATATTGCCGCCGACGACGGGCTCCACCTCGATTTCAAGGGTGTCCCGCGAGCGTTGCATATGGCCGGCCAGCAACTGCATGTCGATGGAGGTGTCGTTCCAGTCGGTCAGCCAGGTGATATCCAGTCCGTCGAAATTACTGAAGGGCGCCAGAATGGGCGCGTAGACATCCACCGGCGGGCGCACCCACACGTAGGAGTAGCCGACGTCGACGGTTTCAGAATAAAGATAATGAGGGGTGCGCATGCGACCGACGCGCAGACGCCATTCGGGGGCTAGCTGGTAGCTCAGAAACAGCCAGTCCAATTCCGGTTCGAAGTCGTCGGTGTCGTCCCAGTTGTAGCCGCGGGCCACTACCTGCATCGTGAGCGAAAGGCGCTCCGCCAGGTTGCCGCGGGCATGCAGGCCCACCACGCTGTCGGATTCGAAGCTCCACTCATCGCTGGCGTAATCCATGAAGAGAACGCCATCGTCCTCGACCCGGCCGGCGCCCAGCGAGGCAAAGCCGGAGAAGGACCAGTCGTCTGCTGCCTGTGCCGATGCGCTCAGCAGTAGGCAGAGCAGCAGCTGTTTTCCCTTGGTGAACAAGTGGTTCCGTTTCAACATTCCCTGTACTCGTATCCGTTTACACAATCACAATCAATTGCTGCAGCCCGAACTCGGCAGGCGAGTATAAAATGCTCAGCGACGGACTGTGTAGCCACGCGCGAGACCTATCCTGTATCGATTTGTAGTCGGGTGATGCCGTCGTCCCTGATGAAATTAAAAAGAAAAGAATCCGCCGCCATGGAACGAAATGCCCGTATTCGTTTGCAGATCATGCTGATCGCCGTTATTGGCGGCCTGGCGTTCTTGTCCTATTTGCTGGTGAACGTGGTGTTGGCGGCGGTGAACGCCGACCGTCTCGACCAGTTGCAGCATCATCACTATCCCATCATCGAAGAAATCCGCTTGTTGCAGCAGGATTTGAACGGCTTGCGGGACGGCTTCGCCACTGCGGTGGGCATGGAAGATCCCGTCATGCTGGAAGATACCCGCCAGCTGGTGCAGCAGGTGCGGGATCGATTGGATCGGCTGCGCTCGCAAGACCCCGAGTTGAAGGAAGAAGTGGACGGCATTGGCGCGGCGTTCGAAGCCTATGCGCAGCCAGCGTTGCTGCTGGCGGAAGCGCTGGTGACGGACCCGCAACAATTGCCCGGCTACAAAGGCGCGATGGAAGCTTCGCTGCGGGACTACCAATTGCTGAGTGACTGGATTGGCGGCTTGCATGCCACCCGTCAGGCGACTTACCGCGACCTGCTGCGCGAAACCAATCTGGCGGTGAACCGCGCCAATCAGTGGGGAGCGGGTTTGGGCGTGTCGGTGATTCTGGTGCTGGGCATTCTGGCCTGGGCGATTTCGGCGCGGGTGGTGAAGGAAATCAATCGCAGCGATCGCATGAAGGACGAATTCCTCAGCGCCATCAGCCACGAATTGCGCACGCCCATGAACGGGATCATCGGATCGCTGAGTTTGTTGCGTGCCACCACGACAGATACCGAGCAGCAGAGCTGGCTCGACGTGGCTAACCGTTCCGCCAGCAGCATGATGAGTTCCATCGACGATCTGCTGCAATTCAGCGAATTGATGGCGACACAGGAAGCGTTGCATGTCGGCGAGTTTCGCTTGCGGCAGGGCCTGACCAAACTGGTGGTGGGGTTACGACCGGAATTCGACGACAAAAATATCGCGTTGGAATTTTACGGCGGCGTAGTGCTGGATCGGGTGTTGATCAGTCATGAAGGCAAAATCCTGTACGTGATCCGGCATCTGCTGAGTAACGCGCTGAAATTTTCCGAGCACGGACCGGTTTGTCTGACTGTGGCGCAGGTGAACAAAAGTGCGGGCGAAGGCGAGGGCAGCCT
>DATLII010000370.1:0-3645 GCA_035539495.1 Dongiaceae bacterium | reverse complement strand
GCCTGCATGAACAGGATGGTGCCGTTGTATTCAAGTACATCCAGCATGGCCAGGATAAAGAGGCAGTAGCCGGTGATGGTGGTCGACCAGCCCAATAAGAGATAGCGCGCCCAATCGTTACCGCGCAGGGATTGCTGGATCATCACGAAGAAGGCGTAGCCGGCGGTAATGATGCCAACTCCCTGCAGTACAGCGACCAGCGTCCGCTCGCTGACCAGGAAGGCCAGCACCAGTACCGCCAGGAAAGACGAAATCAGCAGGCTGCCCAGGCGGTAGAGCCTCGGGGCCCGCACTTTCAGCTCCATGAAGCGCAGCGCGAAACGGCCGCCGAAGAAGAAGCTGCAGGTGGCAGACACCACCAGCACCAGATCGTTGATCGTTGCATTGCCGAACCAGAGATAACCGTTGCCGAATCCGCTCAGCCCGGCCTGATAGAAGCCAATGGACGCCACGAATAGCAGGTTGTGCAGGAAGGTTTTCTCCCGCACGTAGATCAGCAGCATTAAATTGAAATAGGCCAGCACCATCAGCATGCCGAAGTACAGGCCATAGTAAGTCTGGTTGCGCAGTTCACTGAGGTAGAACTGCTGAGGCGGCTGCAGGCTGACTGGAAACATCAGGGTGCTGCGGGTATCCACTCTCAGCAGCAGGCTATAACGGCCCGGCTCAGGGAACGTCAGTGCAAACAGCGGATAGCGGCCATTGAGGAAACGCTGGGAGAAATCCGTGTGGTCCCCTGCCTGTTGGTAGGCAATGATGTGGGGCTCGCCGCCCTGCCACTGCACCTGGTACAGCTCGACCCGGTCGAGAAAGGCATTGCCCACTTCAAAATAGGCTTCACCACCAACGGTTGTCTGTTCCACTTCAAACCGGAGCCAGACCGGATGATCCACATAACCTTGGTTAACGGCGTCATGACGACCAGACTGCCAGTGCTCGGTCTTGGCCAGCGTTTCCAGCGGGGTGAGATTGCCAGCTGGATCATTCAACCACTGGTGCGATGGCTTCAGTTCCAGGCCGGCTGCGGCCCAGCTGGGCGCAGGCAGCACAAAACCCGCCAGTAGCAGGGTCAACCCCAGCACCGGCAGGCATGGCAGGTATCGAAACAGGCTCGTCATCATCCCCATGGGAACGTTGGTCGCTCGTGGCAGTGTCTGCAAACGGTACGCTTGTTTTGTACAAAAATTAGACAGTTGATCGGCGCAATGGTAGCGCGATCCTGTAGCGTTTCTTAGCGTTTTGTAAGTGTTTTCCCCGGGCCGGCAAACCCAGGCCCGAAAGTATAGACAGCGCTACTACCTAGGCGGGTTATTTTTGACCAACGGTAGCCAACCCGGCATTGCCCTGCGGTTGATGACCTGACGTTGACGTAAATCGGCCACAGACAAGGCAATTTTGGTTAGAGTAGCGAGACTTTTGGTGCGCGCTCAGTGCTGTTTGAAGTGCCGTTCTGAGCCGCGCCTCTCTGACCGTACGCTCCACAGCGTGTTCCCCTCTGCACGCCCTTCTAAATAAGAAGAAGGCTATCTGCATGAAGAAAGTCGCCTATGTCGTTGCCGCCCTTTTGATTGTTGCCGGCCTTTTCTGGCTCAGCAGCCGCCCCGAGATTCCCAAGGTGAAGGTAGCGACGCTGGACCAGGGCGCGGTGGAATCCCTGGTGGCCAATACCCGGGCCGGCACTATCCGGTCGTGCCAGCGTTCCAAGTTATCGCTGCAGTCGGGGGGCACAGTGTCGGAGCTGCTGGTGAAGAATGGGGATCGGGTGGAGAAAGGCCAGGTGCTGTTGCGGCTTTGGAATGGTGATCAGCGGGCGCGGTTGAATCAGGCCCGGGCACAGCTGGATGCTGCCAACCTGGCGGTGCGGGAAATCTGCGGTAACGCTGCCCGCGACCAACGCGACGCCAAACGGGCGGAAACCCTGGCCAAAAAGAATGTGATCTCGGACGACGCGCTGGATACGTCCCGCACCCGGGCCGAGGTGGCGAGCCACACCTGCGAACGGACCAAGGTGGAAACCAGCGCGGCCCAGGCCCAGTTGGAACTGCAGGAGGCCCTGCTGCAACAGACCGAACTGCTCGCGCCTTTCGCTGGCGTGGTGGCGGAGATCAACGGCGAAGTGGGCGAATTCGTGACGCCCTCTCCTCCTGGCGTGGCGACGCCGCCTGCGGTGGACCTGATTGCCGATGATTGTCTGTACGTGCGCGCGCCCATCGATGAGGTGGACGCCGCCGCCATCAAAGTGGGAATGCCTGCCCGCCTGACCCTGGATGCCTTCCGCGGCCAAACCTTTACCGGCACTGTGACCCGCATCGCGCCCTACGTGCAGGACTTCGAGAAACAGGCCCGCACCGTGGATGTGGAAGCGCATTTCGATCAGCCGCCCGAGAATGTGCAACTGCTGGTGGGCTACAGCGCCGACATCGAAGTGATTCTGAGCCACCGCGACAAAACACTGCGGGCACCCACCGAAGCCGTGTTCGATGGCAATCAGGTATTGGTGCTGAATGCCAACAATATTCTGGAAAAGCGTACCTTCGAACCAGGCCTGGCTAACTGGACCTGGACGGAAGTGAAAAGCGGTCTGCAAGCCGGTGACCGCGTGCTGCTGACGCTGGATGTGCCCGGCGCCGAGGCGGGTGCGGAAGTGGCAATTAATTCTGAGAAAACGGCCGATTCTGCAAAAGCCGCCGATACCGGGAAAGCCACCACACCATGATCGAACTGCGGCAGATCAACAAGACGTTCCAACTGGGCGACCAGACCGTTCATGCGCTGGATGGCGTCAGCCTGACGTTAAATAAAGGGGAATATGTGTCGGTGATGGGTCCATCGGGCTCCGGCAAGTCGACGCTGCTCAATGTGCTGGGGCTGCTGGATCAGCCGGACAGCGGCGTTTATCTATTGGAAGGAACTGACACCACGCAACTGAGCGAACCGGAACGGGCTCGCTATCGGCGCGAACACATCGGTTTTGTATTTCAGTCCTATCACCTGGTGAATCGTTTGAACGCGCGGGAGAACATCGAACTGCCGCTGGTGCTGGCGGGCATTCCACCCAAAGAGCGCGCACCGAGAGTGGAGGAAACACTGCGGCGACTGGGCCTGGCGCAGCGAGCCGACCATTTGCCGAATCAATTGTCCGGCGGCCAGCGTCAACGGGTGGCGATAGGCCGCGCCATCATCATGAAACCGCAGATTCTGTTGGCGGACGAACCCACGGGGAATCTGGACAGCAAATCCGGCGCCGACGTGATCGAGCTGTTGGAGGAATTGAATCAGCAAGGCATCACGCTGCTGATCGTGACGCACGATGCTCATCTGGGGGAACGTGCCCACCGTCGTATCCGCATGGTGGATGGCTGCGTCGATACCGATCAAAACCAACTGCAGTACAAAGAGGCGTAACCCATGCGCACCGCCGATCTGCTGCGCTTCGATTTTCAGGTGCTGAATCGCCATCGTTTTCGCGCGGTGATGATGCTGATCGCCATGTCCATTGGCGTGGGCGCGGTGAATCTGCTGACCGGGCTGGGAGAAGGCGCCAAGGCGTTTGTGTTGGGTGAATTCTCGATGCTGGGAAAAAATGTGCTGATCATGTTGCCCGGCAAAAAGGAAACCACGGGCGGAATGCCACCAATGATGGGC
>DATLII010000369.1:0-3907 GCA_035539495.1 Dongiaceae bacterium | reverse complement strand
TACGCTGCCATACGCTGAAATCGCTGTACTGAATCGGCAGCGGCGGTAATGGCGAGGCACGGCCGGCAGAGAACGCCAGATACAATGCCTGAATTTCCTGCACCAATACCGTCAGCGACCAACCATCAGAAATGATGTGGTGCATGTTCAGCAGCAGAATATGCTCCTGCGCTGACAGTTTCAGAATGCGTGTGGTGAACAGCGGATCAGTGGCCAAGTTGAATGTGGCGTTGGCATCCTGATCTACCAGTCGCTCCACTTCCCGTTGCTGTGCTGCTGCGTCGAGGGACGAAAGATCCGCCACCGGCGACTGCCAGGTGCCGGCTTCGCGGATGCGCAGTTGTGGGATACCATCCTGCTCGCCGAAATTGGTCCGCAGCACTTCATGCCGACGCACGATTTCGCCAAACACGCGATCCAACACTGCCAGATCCAACGGTCCGTCGATTTTCAGCGCTGACGGCAGATTGTATTCGCTGCTGCCCTGGTTGAGCTGATCCACGAACCACAGACGATACTGCGCGAACGACAGCGTATCGCGATTGGGCGGATCCAGCGGCAAAATCGACGGCGCGGTATCGATGAAACCGGCGGCGGCAGCGCTGCTGATGGCGCGAGTAAGCTTGTCGATGGTGGGCGATTCGAACAGCGTGCGCACCGACAATTCCACACCGAATGCCTGACGGATACGCGACACCACTTGCGTGGCCAGCAGCGAATGTCCACCTACTTCGAAGAAGTTGGCAGTCACGCTGACCTGCGGCAGCTTCAACACCTGACACCAGATGTCGGCGATGCGCTGCTCGCTATTGTTGCGTGGCGCGATATGTGGACCTGCATCCTGCATGCCCGGCACTGGCAGCGCCTTGCGATCGATCTTGCCGTTCGGCGTGAGCGGCCAGGCGTCCAACAGCACGATAGCGCCCGGCACCATGAAATCGGGCAACTGTTTGCGCAGACTGTCTTTACCGGCGTTGATATCGAATGCGCGCGGCGCAATCACGTACGACACCAAGCGATCGTCTACCACCAAGGTCAAGGCGTCGCGCACCAGCGGCAGTGTTTTCAGAATGCTGTCGATTTCGCCGGGCTCGATACGCAAGCCGCGCAGTTTTACCTGGAAGTCTTTGCGGCCGATGTAAATCAGCTCGCCGGCTGTGTTGTGACGCACCAGGTCGCCGGTGCGATACCAGGTGGCATTAGCTTGGGAACCTTGCGCGTGCGGATTGGCTTGAAATGCGGTGGTGTTCAATTCCGGCCGGTTCAAATAACCGGTACCCACACCAATACCCGCCACGCACAATTCGCCGATGGCACCTCCGGGCATCAACGCGCCCTGCTGATTCACTACATACAGCTGCGTATTCGTCAGCGGCCGGCCGATGGGCATGGAATGATGAATATCGTCGATCTTCTGCAGTGACGCGCTGGCCACTACGTCGGTACATTCGGTGGGGCCATAACTGTTGGTTAGTGTGCAATGCACGCCAGTGGCCTCGAACCAATGCTTCAGGCTGCCCAGGCGAATCGGTTCACCGCCCAACACCAGATGACGCAACGATGTGAACGGATAGCCGGCATGACTTTCCTGCTCCACTATCGGATAAAACGCCGACGGCGCGCAGTTAATGACGGACACCCGCTCCCGCGCGATCAAATGGCCCAGCTTTTCCGGATCGTAATCCTCGAAATCCGGAATCACCAACGCCGCGCCCGTGCAAAACGGAATGAACAGGTTTTTCTGCGTCAGGTCGAAACCGAGTGCGCTCAACAACAGCACGCGATCGTTTTCGTTCAGCTGCAGCAACTGGCGATACCATTGCAGCAGGTTGCGTTCGCCGCGGTGATACACGCCCGCACCTTTGGGGCGTCCGGTAGAACCGGATGTGTACACGTAATACAGAATGTCGTTGGGGCCGGGCAGCGTCGGCAAAGGTTGATCAGAACTATCGCGCAGCAGATCCTGAATGTCGTCTGCCAGCAATACCTGCGTCTGGGCAGGCAGTGTTACGCCCGCTTCCTCCAACCGCTTCAGAATGCAACGCTCTGTGATCAGTACCGGCGCTTCGCTGTCACCCACGATGAATGCGATACGGTCGGCAGGATAAGCCGCGTCCATCGGCACATACGCTGCACCCGCCTTCACTGCGCCTAAATACAATGCCGGCAGCCACAGATTGCGTCCCAGACAGAGCGCAACTCGCTGTCCACGCCCAATGCCCTTGCGTTGCAACCAATGCGCAACGCGATTACTGCCCGCATCCAATTCGCGATATGTCTGTTGCTGCTCACCGCAAATCACCGCAACGGCATCCGGCGTGGCGTCCGCTTGTTGCGCCAGCAGATCCAGCAGCGTCTCGTCGGCGTAGGCCGTCTGAGCAGCACCTTGCCAATCCTGCAGCTGATGTTGTTTTTCAGATTCGAACAACCAATCCAGCGCCGCCAGATTTTCTTCACCCACCATCAATTGACGGTGCACTTGTTCCATGCGTGCCAGCAGATCGAATCCGGCGAAATCGTTCTCGCGATAGCTGAAGCGCACATCCAAAGAATCGTCGTGCGGCGTTACCAGCAACTTCACCGTGCCGGCGTTATCCGGCTGAATCGGCAGCACATGCATCATGTGGCCTTCATATTCGAAGGAATTGGTGACGCTCGGCAGGCGGAAGTTGAACTGGAATTCCAGCGCATTGGGATTAAGGAAACGACGACGCGCCAGCATCGACAAATAGCTGGCTTCGTCCATCCCTTTACGCCACTGACGATTGGCCTGCAGCAGTTCACTGAATGTTGTGACATCAGGTCCGGTCTGTTGCACCGATGGCATGAACTGGAAGAAGCAGCCTACCGCATATTTCAACGATTCATCGCGACCGGCGATGGCATCGATCAGCACCACGCGGTTGTCATGGTAGTGGGTGCGTTGCAATGCCAAGCCATACAGGGTACGCAGATAGTTAGCGACACTGAGCTTGCGTTCGTTACACCAATTCTGCAGTTCCTGATAATCCTGACTTTCCAGTTTCCAATTCTCGACACAAACCGCGCCAGGCTGCGCCGCACGATTGCCCAATGGTTCGGAACGGGACAAGGCGTCGCGCCAGAAATTCAACACCTGGACATTGTCGGTCCGCTCGGAACGCGTGCGGACCCAGCGAGCAATATCGGCGATGGAACTGGAGTGTACGGGGCGGCCAAAATAGGCATCCAAAATATCCAGCACTAGATTACGCTTGCTCACGCCGTCAAAAATGGAGTGATGGGCGGACGACACATAAAAAATGCGATTGCCCGGTGTCGTCACGAAATAATGGCGGATCAGCGGTGCATCCAGTACGTCCCAAGCCTGCAATACCTGTTGTTCCAGGCGCCGCTCCAGTTCATCTTCCGTCAGGCTCAGGTTGCTCCAATCAAGCAATTCGAGCGACACCGGTTGATTGCGCTGCACGACTTGATACAGCGGCTCCATCCAGGTTTTAGTGCCTTCCACGATGCGTACCCGCAGCAGCGGATGCGCGTCGGTAACGGTTTGCAACGCAGCGCGCAGACGGTCGACGTCCGCCGTGCAGGTGCAAGGAACTTCAATGGCATCGCCGATACTGTTCCGAGCGGTATCCGGCTCACGCAAGCTGTCGAAGCAGAAGTCGCGCTGCATGGGAGCCAGCGGCAGAATCGCTTCTGCAGTGTGATCCAAACGCAGTTCCTGCCGCAGCTCATCCTCGTTCATCAAGGGAATCGAGTCGATGCAGATATTGGCGTCCAGCGTCAGGCTGTGCAGCAGCCGTTTGAAATGCCGGACGAAAGTTTCTACCGTATCCTGATTGAACAGGTCGGTGTTGTATTCCAGCATGCCGGAAATACTGTCGCCGTAATCCGCCAGCATCATGGTGAGATCAAGGCGCGCGGC
>DATLII010000368.1:0-12980 GCA_035539495.1 Dongiaceae bacterium | reverse complement strand
CATTTCAGTGTCACAACCGCGCACCGGGTCCACCGAGAACAGCACTCCGCTTTTCTCCGCCGGCACCAGTTTCTGCACCACCAAACCCAGGCCCATTGCAGTGGCGGAGGTACGTTCCTTCAGATAAGTAAGAACGCGCTGATCGAACAATGCCGCCCAGCAAGACTTGATGGCGTAACAAACGTCGGCATAGCTTTGCACGTTCAAAATGGTTTGGTAGAGGCCGGCGAAGGATGCGTCCGCGCCATCTTCCAGCGTTCCACTGCTACGAACCGCAAAATGGGTATTGGGGAATCGTGTCAGAAAGGCTTGCAGCCCCTGCGCCAAGGGCTCCGGCAGTTCGCAATTGAGCAATGCTTCGCGCAATTCCTCCACCGGCATCGGCAATTCGGCAGTGGAATTTCTCAACCAGGCGGCAACGGAATGCAACTGATTAGCCCTGAGCGTGGCAAGCAAGGCTTCAGTGGTGATACAGCAAAAATCAGGAACCGGCAGTCCCCAGCCACGCAACTCAAACAGCGAGGCAGCCTTGCCTCCCACCACAGCGCGCAGATCCATATCCTGATCCACCGCATCCGGTTCAACGATCCAGGAGCATTTATCTAGAATGGATTGTTCGATGTTACTGAGCTGCGTCACAGCTAATGTTCTCCATTTAAAACCGAAACAACTCAGGTAACGGCGTAGACCTTTTCTTTATTTCGAAACGTGAGATCAAACTGCGGGATATGGGTGCTGAAGCCGTGCTCGTTGGCAAACTGGAATACCTGTCGCGCCTCGGCAATCGAGGAAACACCGCCGACACTGTAGTTCTTCTGCACCTGCGACATGGTCAGAATGACAGTTTCCGACAAACACGCCAGGCTGATGCCTGTCTCCAGCCCGACGATATTGGGGCCACCAAAGCGCAGATGAGCCGGGAGTTTCACCAACCCACCTTCATAAGCCAGCACGTCGTCGCGTTGTTCCAACACTTCGGACGTCAGGTCCGATGGACGGGCCACGTCACAGATAATGGCATTGCGAGCCAGGCACTCGGACTTGATGAATGCCTCACCATTGCTGGTCGCCGTGATGACGATGTCGCAATGGGGCAACTGTTGCGTGATTTCATTGGTTAACGTAATGGGAAATTTGGCAGCTGCGCTTTTGTTACGTTCAAAAACGTATTTGATCCGTTTATAGATCTGGCGATGGCGATCGGCGTGCGAAAGCTCGCTTGAATCGCACAGCACGTGCTCCGCGGTAATGCCAGCAGCGACCAGCTCAGCGCGAATGGATTTGTACTCACCGGGAGTCTGACCCAATATCTCAATCAGCAGTTCGCCAGCCACTGCTTCCAGGCTGTCGTGATTGGTCTTGTTGCGTGCGTTGCCAATCAAACTGATTTTTTTGCAGTCCGGGCCGAGATCCAGCATGGCCAACCGACCAACCGATCCCGACACGCCCACAATGCCCAAATGCAATTCTGACAATGTTCTGCCACTGCGCTGGACCAGCTGGCGAATACTGTCGGTGCTGGTCAATGCGGTGTAAGCATTGCCTGTCGTCACGGGCGTACCACAGTCGCTCACCAGCAATCCGCTGCGGGAAATCACCGATGTAAACGCGCCCAAGCCAATCATGGTGGCGTTAACGCTTTGGGCGGACTTGACGTAGCTGTTCAATAGCTTGGCTTTTTCTTCCTTGGTCAACCGCATCATTTCGCGCGGTGTGAGCGGACAGGAAATCAGCCAGCCATCAACATATCCGCCCTGCTTCGAGGGAAAGCAGGGCATGTAATAAGTAGGTGCAGCCAGCGAACTGACGGACTTCAGTTGCCGAATCCAGTTGATAACTTTTTCGGTTTCCTGCTCGTCATAAGCTTCAGATCCACCCGGCATCCCTTCCGTGGCGTCCTGCTCCGTCGTCGGGTGCATGAAGAACGCGAAGGTACCCAGCTTTGGCCCACTCGGCAGAGCAATGACATTTTTTACCGTGCGCAGCTTCTGCGCTTTTACAGCCGGCTTGAGGCCGATCGCTGCACGGAAAAATTCGGCGAACCGCCCCTCAGTCACCAGCGCGCCTACATCCTCCAATGCCGCAACCAAACGATCGACCTGTTCTGCGGTGGCTAAATAATTGGGCTGAATCCGCAGCACATTGCTGGCGTTCAGCGTGGGCGCCGTGAAGATCTTGTGTCGGTTCAACAAATAGCTGGACACCAGCGGCACCGCATAACCCATTTCCGATGTCATGCCGGTTGCATAGGCTTCATCATCCTGCCAGTCCGCAATCGCCAGCCCCAGCATGAAACCTTCACCGGAACAGCTACGGAACGCTTTCGGGAATTTCGCAACCAGTCGATTTAATTGGTCTTTCAGATAACGGCCAACCGTGTTGACGTTATCAAGAACGCTGCTGTCAGAGCGCAGCTTGCGAATCACCGCAAGCCCAATCTGCGCCGAAAGATGATTGTTGGCGAAAGTGGAGCTGTGCCGCTGCCCAAAATCCTTTGACCAGGCCTTGGCGTTGGCGACGCAGGCACTAATCGGCAACATGCCACCACCCAACGCCTTGGCAATAACCAGAATATCCGGGCTGACATCTTCAGCTTCACATGCGAACAATCGGCCCGTCCGACCCAACCCAACCTGGATCTCGTCCACCACGAACAACGTTCCAGTTTCCGAGCACAGCCGCTCGCAACCTTTCAGGTATCCCGGAGACGGCACAATCATGCCACCCTCGCCCTGAATGGGTTCCACTATAAAGGCTGCATATTCTTTTGATACGAGCGCCGCTTCCAGCGCGGCAAGATCATCATAAGGAATATGTGCGAAATCATTGTTCTGGCACAGGAAGGGCTCGCGGTAGTACGGATTGCCCGTTGCCAGCGACGCTGCCATGGTCTTGCCATGGAAACCATTCAGGGTGGAAAGGATTTTGTTGCGACCAGTGCGCGCCCGCGCCATTTTGATGGCGGTTTCAATGGCTTCGGCACCGCTGCATGAAAAGGTAATGTTGGTTGGCTTGCCGGGAGCAACCTCAATCAACTCATTCGCAAGCGCCAGCGCGCCTCGCGATTTGAACGGTTGAATCATGATGCCTGGAGACTGCTTGTGCTGGCTCAGCAATTCATCCCACAGAAATTCAGGATTGTGCCCAAACGGAACAGCGCCGTATTGGGATGTGAAATCGAGATATTTTTCACCGTCCGCAGTATAGAGATACGAACCCTCAGCTCGAGCAATATTCTTGTCGAAGTTGAGCAACTCGAGAAATTTCGCTCGTTCGATGTTGAGCGGACAATGATTGTCTTGATGATCCTTCATACTGCATCCATGAATTCACAAAACTGTAATTTCCGGTCGAAATATTAACTGCAATTCGATTTTTATGACTGCGCTTCTAGGTTTATTTGTGTTTTATTTTGTAATCAGGACCTTATCCCAATCAAGGGAAAGCAATTCAAAAAATACGTGAAAAATGCATCAAAATGAAAACGTGCGTTCAAAGATGGTGCGCCTCACATGCGCGATCACGCGCGTTGTTTGACAATCCTGCATCTTGAAAAACGCAACGCGCACATATCCATCCCGCGCGATAACGCTTACCGCAAGCGCGAGCGAGCACCGCCATCGATCTCATGTTGTCGATGATGCATAGTCAAAAATAAAATCCAGGAATTATTATTGCGGAGAAATTCTTTTTATTACCGACTTTCAAATCGAAGCAAGCGCGAGATCAGACTTGCATGTGCAAATCGCTTCTCAAAATGATGGCACTGTTTGCTTGGGTTGATGCGCAAGTGACGTGAACTTTAGAGTAACGTTCACATCGTCGTTGCGACTCTTCCACTTACCTGGAAACAACTGGCTCGGCTAAAAGCGTCGCTGCACCATCCGCGCCAACATGCCGAACGCGAAAGCCCTGCTGAATACCATCACAGCATCACCGCAAATAGGATTCAGCACCCATGGGACCAAGCGGGCGCGACTTTATATATTGACAACCTATATTGTCAAATAGAAAGACGAAAAATCACTCGCTCACCGCACGCCTATTTTCATATCGCGCTGTTATTTAACGGTTTTACTAATAATTCCTAAGTCGCGCTTACTTAACTCTTTAACAAACTGACAACAGCCTATGTCAGTTCCCTGCACCCGAGTATACAAAGTGTTTTTAGGTGGGGATGTCGTGGGATCACACAGATGTTATGACACTGGGGAAGGCACGGAAAATATGAGGGGCGATGTTATAGAAGGACGAAGGTGTTCACTTGAACGATCTGGACTGCCTGCTCTGACTGGCCTGCTATCTGAATGGATTATTGCTTTAGCTGGGCTATTGCCCTGAACGTTTGCAAGGAGTGAGCGCGAGGCATCACTCCCCCAGAAAATCGATCACGTCCTCCACACCGAACGGCCAACCCAACTCCACGCCATCCTGTCGCTGCAACACCGGAATTCTCACGCCATAGCGTTCCACCAGTTCGTCGTTGTCGGCGATATCCACTAACGCCAGATCGAAGCATTCCGGATTCAAGGTGGCCTGGAGAAGCTCCAGCGCCACCTCACACAAATGACACGCCGATGTGCCGTACAGGATCACTTTCTCCTTCACTGCGCACCGCCCTGAGGCCCAGTTTGCACGTCCACTTTTTTCTCCTTCGCTGGCTTGTCCTTCGCAATCACATCACTGCGCCAATAGCCGCCATGAGTGAAGGCCTGCCAGCCCCACTTCAGCCAGTTCAACAGATGCAATGCCAACCACAAGGACCAGACCAGCATCAGCGCGCGGTAAATCCACAACGGAATCGAAATCACCCAGGCTTGCGTCAGCGTGTTATCACCACGATCCACGAACCAGTTCAATTGATACTGCGACGAACCGTTGCCCGTCACACCCATGTCCGGGCTTCCGAGCAAACCATTAGGAATGGCCGACAGCAGCACACCGAAGACAAACAGGCTGAACCCCGCCAGGAACAATTGCAGCAGATTGAACTGGGTACGGCTGAGCGATTGCGGATTCAACTGGCTGCGGTGTTGCAACGCAAAAAACCACAGCGCAATCGGGATCATCGCCTGTATCCAACCCGCGCACAGACCCAACACCAGCAACACCCAATGCACGGTTTTCAACGGCAATTGACGGAAGCGACCCAACACCAGCGCCACCAGCAGAGTGACCAAGGTAACGCCCCAAAACAGAATCGCCGGTCCCATCGCCGGGCCGCCCGCGAACAGCACCCACCGATCCGTTGGCATCTGTACCTGGATGCCGTGGTTCACGTACGGCGCACCAATCGATACCTCAGGCGTTTTCACTCGTACTGAATGCTCTTCCGGCTGACGCCATTCCACGTTGATCCAATGTTGCCCCGGATTCACCGGCACGATCACTTTACTGCTGTCTTCATCCGCGGCGCGGGCTTCTCCGTCCACCGTCACCTGTTTCACCTGCGCGCCTTGCGGCAATTCGATGTGCTGCTCACTGCCCTTGCTGCTCACCAGATGCAGTTTCAATTCGCTACGGGATTCACGCAGGCCTGGGGTCCAGGTTTGCTGGATCTGATCGATGGTGGTGGTGGCACCCGCCACCGCTTCCGGCCGGCTGATATTCAGCACGATTTGCTCACCTGGATAGGGCCGCCAGCGCGGACGCCATTGATCCACCACGCCGGTTTCCTTTATCGGCGCGATGCCTTCAACACTCAGATGCCAGAGTGGTGACGGATCGACACTCCATTGCTCGCTCCAGTGTGTATTCTCAGCCGCTTGCAACGCAATGCTATTGGTTTTGTCGAGAGTGGAAGTCCAGGAAAGACTGTCCTGCCCTGGCTTCAGTTGTAAGCGCGCCTTACCGGCGTTGACTTCAATGTCCTGTGACGTGATGGATTCACCGGGCAACAACGGAATTTCCAGCGTAATGCCACCCTGCTCTGGCGCCACGCGCTGCACCGTGGTTTGCACGTACCAGTTCAGCCCCAATCGCAGATCACGTTGCACTTGCACGAAAGCAGGTACCGGATCAGGCGCCAGTTGTTTTTCCTCCGCTGCATCGGCTTTTGCGTCACGAGTCGCGGGATAGAAATACAAACCATTGCCTTGCAGACGACCGTTGTCGAGACCACGCACATCCCAGCCTTCGGCGCTAACGGTCAGGTTGTGCGGCAACACGGGGAACGTGAGCTGGAATTCCCGCTGCGGATTTACGGTGCCAGACAGTTGCAACGTATGAGTGCCTGCGCTCACCGGTAATTGCAGCTGCCCCTGCCCTTTGCCCACTACATGCGCTTGATCGTCCAACAGCACGCTGTCGATGCGCCATTGCTGTTGGCTGTCAGGCAACGGCCAATACAGATCCTGTTGCGCGTGCACATTGAAACGGACACTCAGGCGATTGCCGGTCAACTGCAGATGCGTACGTTCGATTCCCAAACAGGCCGGCGTGCAATTGCGTTCTGCCAGCAGGCGCTTCTTCAAGGTTTCCAGCACTTTTTCGTCAGGAATTTCGGCGGCCTGAACATTGGGAGCGACAGGCAATAGCACCGTCACCAACACTAGCGCTGCAACGGAAGCGATTGCACGGGGGCGCCAGCCTGCGATCTTCCACTGGCCTTGCACCTTCTGTACGCCCAACACACTGGCCAGCATCAGCACGCCCAACACCACTCGCAGCCAAGCCAACAAACGGTTTTCCCACGGCGTAAGCAGGTACACATGGAACTGTTCACCCTGGGTGACGGGACCGTTCCAATACAAAGTGGTCTGCATCCATTCCCAGTTGGGTTGACCGGGCCCGGTTTGTGCGGCCAGATTGGGGTCGAAGCGTTCTACTGGCAGCGCAGGTTTTGATGGCGCGCTGCTGAAGCGTTGCAGTTTCATCATCGCACGTGGCTCCGGTGCCGGAGGTGGTGCGCCTGCTTCCATTGCCGCCTCCATCGCCATTTCCATCGGCGCAGATGCCGGAGCCACCGCCATGTCCGCTTGATTGCCGCTACCGCTGTAATCGTAATAAGAGCTGCTCACACCCATCTGCGTCCAGGGTTGCAACAACTGTGGATATAAACCCAACCGCGCCTGATCCACCATAAAGGCCAGAAACCACAACGCCAGCACCAGTGCGGAGCCCGAGCCATACCAACGCAGCACCGTACGCAATTTGCCTTCCGGCAGGAAAAACAGGATCGCCATCACTGCGATCACGTTCAACCACAAGTACATGAATTCCGATTCTTCGGGGTAGATCAGTACCAACGCCAGTGTACTGATGACGCCGGCCACCACACCGCGCAAACGAATCACGGCGACAATGGCGATCAGCACAATAAAGATGTCCCACACGTTCCAGGAACCGGTCCAGGTATTAATGGCATTTTCCACGCCGGTGACGGTAAACACGCGCCAGCCCGGCGGTAGTTGCAGCGTGGCGTTGAGCTGATCCACATCGTGCTGCCAGCCGGTAGCACCCAAGGTGCGAACATGCAGGCCGCCACTTTCAGGTAAACGGCTCAAAGCGCTGGCTTGCAACGAGCCACTGCGCACTTCCACGCCCTGAGCAGTATCAAGCGTGGTAATCACCTGCGGTGCGCCATTTAATTCCAGGCTGCCCAATTGCAGTTCTGGATTCGCGGTCAGACGCCAGTCACGGTAAAGCGTGCCATTGAAACGATCGCGCACGGTAAAGCCGTCACCGTTGAAATCCAGCCAGAACTGACGCTCCAGCGTAAGCTGATTGGGCGACGGCTGTGGATCGCCACGCCGCAACTCGGCAAAACGCATGCTGTTGCCGGCTTGCAAACGATACGCGGGAAACACCTGCCACTCAGCGGGCAGCGAGGTTTGGCTCGGATCGATACTGTCGACACCTTCCACGCGAATCTGACGCAAGTCCGGCAGCGTCTCCACCACCCAGATTTCATCCTCCGGCCAGAGTTTTTCCGCCACCGTTTCCA
The DNA here is from genome assembly GCA_035539495.1 of Dongiaceae bacterium. Lineage (GTDB taxonomy): Bacteria > Pseudomonadota > Gammaproteobacteria > Pseudomonadales > Ketobacteraceae > Ch67. The sequence goes on along the minus strand of DATLII010000368.1, from coordinate 5,035 downwards.
ACGTCAATTCCTGCACCGCGCCGCTGCGTTGGGCATCGATACGCAAGCTCCACTGACCGGGACGCACTTGCACGCGCAAGGTACCGTCGACATCGACACGGGCCGGCAACGGGCTATCGAATCGAATGGGAGTAAAACCGTTGAACAACACTTTGCCCAGTTGCATTTCGCGGGGCTTGCCACCCACCTCCAGCTCGATCAGCGTTTCCAGACGAAACGGAATATCGTCCACCAGATGGCGGAATACGCGCAGGTTCAGTTTGTCTTCGCTGGCGCCGGTGTCGGTGGGCTCGGCATTCTGACGTTCCACCAACCATAGGCGGCCGTCAGCATCGATGCGGGGATTGGCCACTGTAGCGCCCTGCTGCTTCAGTTGCACCAGTGCGGTTTGCGCAGGAATCAACAGGGAATCGGGTTTGCTGGAAAATGCGATCAGGCCGGTGATTCGGTATTCACCCGGTTGCAGCCTTATATAGGGGCGATTGTTCTGCTCCACCACGGTGGCCGGCTTGCCATTTACCGTGACCGAGCCGGGCCAGAAGCCTTCCGAACCCGGCAACGCCAGCAAGGTCTCCGCATAGAGATGCCATAACTGTTCGAAGCGGAGGCCCGTGGATTCCAGGTTCAATTCCAGCACACCCGGCCACTGACATTGCTTGGTGGCGAAATCCTGGTAGTGGAACGGGCAATGGGCATTGACCTCGCCATATAGCGCCCATTCCTTCCAGGGTTGCAGCACATCGGGCACCGGCACAGCCGCCGCCTGTACCAGTTGTGTCATCCACCACAGCATCATGCCCACGAGTACTCGCCCGATCATGCATCCATCTCCAATTATTCAGCGGGGAACGATGTGCAACATAAACGGAGTGGACAAAAAAAAACAGCCCGCGCCGAGGTATTTCGGCGCGGGCTGCTCGGCGCAGGCTGTCTGTGAGGAATTTCCTGTTAGGCGTTGATCTGTTCCAGGAAGCGGCTGAAATCGTTGGCGTGGCTTTCCTCGTCGCCATAGCCGGAATGCAGACGGCTGAGCAGATCGGTGAACAGCGATTGCATGTTCGCAGGTGCATTTTCCAGGTTGGCCAACGCATCGGAGGACTGTTTTACCTGGTCGGCGAACTCCCCCAGACTCTTGAACAGGTCTTCATAGGGATTGGCAAGGGCCGGGCCTGTCATGTTCTGAACTGCCACATAAGTGCTGCGCACCGCCACGGTTTCGGTCTGATTCATATTGACGGCGAAGCTGGCCAGTTGCTCTGGATCCATGCCCACCTCCATGGCCTGGTCGAACGCGGCTTCCACGTCACCGCCATAGAAAGTGTCGGCCACATCGTTTACCTGGCCGAACAGATCGTTCAGCGCCGCCAGCTCCTCTTCATTCAGGTCGCCTTCCACGCTGAACGACAGATTGTCGTAAGACGAGAAGGTACCTTCGAAGCCTTCGATGCTGTTGGCGTCATCCTCGTAATTCACCCGCTGGCCGGCAAACGCCTGACCCGAGTTCACCATGATCTTCACCTTGTCGCCTTCCTTGGTCACCACTTCCATTTCAAAGCTGCGGCTGCGCTCCATCTGCATCTGGGTCAAGCCGGCCTTGAAGCCAGTGCCAGTGGTGGGCGTAGTGGGGTTGGACGGCTTTGTCGGTTTAGTCGGCGTCGTCGGAATGGTAGGCGTGGTCGGGTTAGTTGGGTTCGTCGGATTGGTGGGCACGGTGGGTTTGGTGCCATTCTGGAAATCGTCGCCGAAGTATTGCTTGCCCAATTGCTCCAGGCCATCGGCAATTTTGTTCACAGTATCGTAGAACGTGCTTTTCACATCGCCATCGAATTTGCCCTGGTCGGCGATTATATCGCGGCCTTCGCGCAGGCCCTTCTCCACGCCTTTCAGCCCTTGCTGATACAGCGACATCAATTCTTCGTCAGTGGCGCCGTTGGCTTTTTCCTGCTCCAGCCGCTTGGCAATGAAACCCACAATGCGATCGGCCACCGCTTGCGAGGAATAATCCTGGTCGTCATTGGCAGCCGGCGTGGTAGTGGATGTCTCGCCTACGGTTTGCAAACGGCTTTGCACCACCGACTGCATACGCTCATACGCCACGGTCAGCGTGGATTGCACACTTTCAACCGTGACCGTCTGGCCACCAACACCCTGCTGCTGCCCGCGACCCTGGCATTGATGACCCGCGCCATTGCGCGCACCTTGCATACCATTAAAAAAATCCCGCTGGAACAAGGGGTTGAACGATACCATGTAGGGAAGCTCCCGGCTGCTGAATGCAGACTCGTCGAACGCTGGTCACCGATCCCGACATCACAAACGGGACTGCCTGCTTTTATATCGGCTTGACGGGGCTGATCTTGAGCGGAAATAACAACCGCCTTTTCAACACCTTATCGAGCGCAATCCGGTGCAAAGGCTGGAATCTGAGCCATACTTCACCTAAAGCCTACTGGGTACCTAAACCTATTGGGCACTTAAACCTAATTGGTCTCTATCGCTTTTGGAAACGCCGCCATCATGACCACGGAAATGCTGATTGGCATTCAGGTTCTGGCCGTGCTGCTACTCGGCATCGGCATGCTGCTGCTATTGCTGCGGCGGCAGCGCAAAACCATTGCCGAGCTGGAGTCGATTCTCACCACCTTCAAGGACGACTTAAGCGGCGACACCGTGCTGCGTTTTCTGAATGATGAAATCGATCTGACGACCGCGCACTGCAGTCAGGACGCAGTTGATCTGAAAACCGATATGTCGCCGGAAGAATTGGCGGTGGGCTTGCGTTTTCACGCGCTGCGAATGGAACATTCCCTGCTACAGGAACGCGCCAATGCGGAGATTCCCTGGCGCGATCAGATCAAACGTTACGAAGGTCTGGCGAGCAAAGTACTCGATCAGATGCGGGCGCGGCTGGATCAGTCCACCAAAACCCTGAACGACGTGCATAATCGCGATCTGGCGGTGAAAGATCAGATCATCAACGAATTGTCTGCCCTGCGCGACGATCAGAAACGGCAACTGCAAAATTTGAAGCCGCTGCAGGATTTTATCAGCGCCGCCACCATCGGCGTGCAGACGCCATTGGCCATGGAGCAGCTGCTGCATCGCGCGCTGCTAGGACTGTGCGAGAATTTTCCCGGCAGCGAAAAATTGCGCGAGCTGGTTTTCCTAATGCACGAATCCTTTAACGAAATCGCCAGTCGTAGCAGTACCGGAACGCCCACGCCGGTTCCAGTGCAGGACCGCAAAACCCTGCGGATCGATCCGGCGCAAAATCTGGACATGCTCAACAACATCATCAGCCGCCAAAATGAAACTATCCGCAACCTGCGCAGACAGATCGAGGTCATGGGGGGAGAAACGGGCAAACAGGGTCTGCTCGATGCCGTGGCAATCATGGAGTTGACCGTGGACAGCACCCGTCAATGTGTGGAGAGTCTGGACCAGGGACTGGAATTCCTGAAAGCCCAGCCGCCCGCAGACAGCGACAACGCCGACATGATCGGTTTGATCGAGCAATTCACCAATGAAAGCGCCGTGATGGTGGAAAAGATTTATCTGCTCAGCAATCTGAACAAGCAGCTGACTATCGAGAACGATCAGCTGCGGGCCGCGCTGGAGAATACCGCCGAGCAGGATCAGCCAATCGTGGAAGGCATGAAATTGAAGCTGGAAAAACAGAAAAACGAAATCATCGGCTTGCAACAGAACTTCAAGGAACTGGAAGAAAAGTATCTGCAGCTATATCAGCAACAGACTGTGCGCTGAACATTCTTCTTTCGGTCAACCTTCTCCTTTCTGTTTGGACTGCAGCCCCTGCGCCACTCGGCTGATATTTTTGGCGAATGCCGGATCGATCAGCTCGGCGCTCCTGAACAAGCCACGTAATCCATCCTCCAACTTTTTCAACTCCATGTTCAAACGGATGCTGGCAGGGTCACCGGCGGGAATATTCAATGCTTTGCGTAGATCCTGGGCAAAAATGTTGATGGAGCGACCAAGGCGATCCTGCTGGCGTGTCATATTCTTTTCGAAGGTTTGGAATACTTCATGACTGCGCAGAATCAGCTGTTCCACTTGCACTTTCTGCCGCTGCACGGCCACAGCGGCGGCAATGGCTTCGTAGCGCGCCTCCGCACCTCTTAACAACGTTCCCAGATTATCCTTAAGCCGCGCATAACGATCTTCATCCTGACGCGGTGGATCCTGCACCAACACCCAGCAATTCTGTTCGTACAGCATCAGGTTATTGCCTTCCACCAACGGGCCTTTGGCACGATTCGTTTCCAGTAGGGATTTCAGTGAAAGGTCGGCGCCGCTGGACGCCATGTAATGCATCTCGCTGCCCTGCTTTACCGCCACCACCGCCTTGACGCCGAACGTGGAAACAGAGCGTACCATTTCCTGCGCCAACTGCTCCTCGCTGTGACGCTTGAAACTGGACAGCATGAACAGAATGACGATACCCAGATCGGAACTGGCCATCAGCGCGTTGTAGGCAGCATCGGATGTTGTGGCCAATTCCTGTTCCATCGCGTCGATGCGGGCCAGCAGCTCTGCCCGGGCGGCATCCTGGACACGATCCCGCGCAGACGGACGTGAATCAGTGGGCGCGGTTTTACCTTGTTTTTGTGGCCCATCCCGCTGCGCCGCATCCAGCGCCAGACGCAGGGTGCCGTTGTTTTCCTCCAACTGCGCCACCTTGGCTTCCAGGCCGGCCTGACGCTTGTCCTTTTCCTGAATCAGATCCTTCAACTGCAGAATTTCTTCGCCCGCCACCCGCAGCGACTCTTCTTTTTTATTGAAGGCTTTTTCCATTTCCCGCAACTGACGCTCCAGCATTTTCAGCACATTGCCCTGAATAGAGGTGGAGTCATCGGCAACTTTTTGCTGACGCTCCAGATTCCCCGCTGGCGGTTGAACCGTTAAAGGCGGCGTAGCAGGTGCAGCTTTAAAAGAGACTTGCGTCGCACCATCCTGTTTGACGCGATCGTCCAATTCAAAAAAAATCTGGCGGAAACGGGTGGCATTATTGAGT
>DATLII010000367.1:0-3311 GCA_035539495.1 Dongiaceae bacterium | reverse complement strand
CAGCGACAGTTGCTGGCCGTACGGCCCCGCCTTCAACCCCACATCCAGAATCATTTCCGGCGGGAAGCATGGCAATGGCTTCTGTCCCAGCAGCTTGGCAATGCGTTCCCCAACCGCTGCCATGATTTCCCAGTCGTGCATGGCACCCTCGGGTTTGGCGAACACGGCCGGGCTGTATTTCGCGGTGTTGCGCACAGCAAACGGATTCAGTGCCAGATCGTAGTGGTCGTGTTCCAGCGGGCTGGTGGATGGCAGAATCAGATCGGCAAAGCGCGTGGTTTCGTTCAGGTAAATATCCAGCGACACCATGAAATCCAGCGACACCAGCGCCCGCTCCAGCTGCTGACCATTGGGTGTGGACAGCACCGGATTGCCCGCGCCAGTGATCAGCGCGCGAATCTGGCCGTCGCCCGGTGTATTGATTTCCTCCGCCAGCGCCGAGCACGGCAGTTCGCCGCCGAACTCCGGCAACCCACGCACCCGGCTCTGCCAAACATTGAAGTGGCCCGGCTTGCTGTTCGGGCCCCACACCAAATCCACCGCCGGCAGGCTGAACATAGAACCGCCTTCGACATCCAGATGGCCAGTCAGCAGATTCAGCAGCTGGATTGCCCACTGGCAAATGGCACCAAAGCGTTGCACCGAAATACCCATGCGGCCGTAAATCACGGCTTTTTCAGTGTGAGCGAACTGGCGGATCAATTCCTGAATCGCAGCAGATGACATGCCGGTCTGGCGCTGCGCCAATTCCAATGTGAAGGGTTCCACCGCGTTTTTCACAGCGTCCAAACCCTGCACGCTGTCGCCAAGATGGCCCAGCTTCACCCAATTGTGGGCGAATAATTCCCGCACCATCGCCAACAATAGGAACGCATCGCTGCCCGGACGCACGAAGTGATGTTGATCGGCGATGTCGGCGGTTTCGCTGCGACGCGGATCGATCACCACGATCTGACCTCCGCGCTGCTGCAATGCCTTGGCGCGATGGCGGAAACCGGGCACGGTCCACAAGCTGCCATTGGACGCCATCGGATTACCGCCGACGATGATCACCAACTGGCTACGATCGATATCCGGCACCGGCACCAATACCTGATGGCCATACATCCAATAGCACAGCAACTGATGTGGCAACTGATCCACCGACGTGGCGGAAAAACGGTTGCGGGTTTTCAGCGGTTTAAAAAAGTTCGGCGCGTGGGTGATCATGCCCCAGTTGTGCACGCTGGGATTACCCATGTAGATGCCGATGGCGTTGCCGCCGTGTTGTTGCTGCACTTTCACCAACTGCTCCGCCGCCAGATCGAAGGCTTCGTCCCAGCTGATGGTTTCCCAGCGCTCGCCAACGCGGCGCATGGGCTGGCGCAGACGGTCAGGATCTTCGTGAATGTCCTGCAGCGCAGTGGCCTTGGGACAGATATAGCCGCGACTGAGAGGATCCTGCTCGTCGCCCTTGATCGACAGTATTTCGCTGCCACGGGTTTTGATTTCCACTCCACAGATCGCCTCGCACAAATGGCAAGCGCGATAGTGGGTTTGAATGTCGTCAGTCATGGCGCGTCTCTCTCCGCTGATGTTCCGGTATTGCCGGTTGTTCTTGTGTCTTGCCTACAACGTACATACAACAATAATCTCGGCCGCATGCGTATTCCGGCCAAAATCGGAACCCGTCCTTGCCACTGGCGAAAAAATGACGAAGCGACAGGCTCTGCAAATCAAATCGGTGATCGTTCGCTACCCGCTGCCTGACCCCAGCCACCACCGCCGGGTGTTGCCACCGTCAGTACGTCACCGTTTTTCACCTGCAGGCATATTTTTGCGGGCAGCTCGTTGCCATTCAACGCATTCACACCGGCTGCACCGGGACGTCCACCCTGCAAACCCCAGGGCGTAGATGCGCGCCGCTCTGTCAGCAGCGTCACCGTCGCGGGCTGCAGAAATTCGACTTCGCGCACAATGCCATCACCACCGCGATGAAGTCCGTCACCACCCGATCCACGCCGCACACCGTAGCGTTTCACACGCAGCGGATAATGGGTTTCCAGACTTTCTACCGGCGTGTTCAACGTGTTGGTCATATGCGTCTGCACGGCACTGATGCCCTCGCCTCGCGCTGACGCGCCCATACCACCACCGATAGTTTCGTAATAATCCCAACGACCGCCATCCGCCAACAGCGCACCCATTGCCAGGTTGTTCATACTGCCGTGACTGGCGGCGGGAATTCGCTGCGGCAACGCTTGCGCCAGCGCACCTAGCAATACATCCACCACGCGCGTGCTGGTTTCCACATTCCCTGCTGCAACTGCAGCCGGATAACGCGCGTTGAGCAGACAACCCTCCGGCGCACGCAATTGAATGGGACGGAAGGTACCGGCACAAGCCGGGGTCTGATCCGGCATCAAACAGCGCAGCACATAAAACACGCCAGCGGCGGCCACCGATAATGGGCAGTTCACATTGCCCGCCACTTGCGGCGCTGTACCCGTAAAGTCCACCACCACACCACTATCGGCCGCAACGACCTCGCAGGTAATCGCAATGTGTTCCGTGCCGGCACCATCGTCATCCAGATAATCAGTAAAGCGGTAACGACCCGGCGGGATGGCGCGCAAACTGGCCAAGGCAAGACGTTCCGCGTAATCGTTCAACGCTTCCACCAGAACAACATACGCATCAATTCCGTACTGCTCGATCAGCGCCTGCAACCGTTGCGCACCGACACGATTGGCACTGACCTGGGCAGAAAAATCGCCTGCAGCCGGCGGCAAGCCAGCGCCCTGCTCCGCAGCATCGGCCAACGTGCCCGGCGCCAAACCCGCTAACTGTTCCAGCACCGGCCATTGCCAACGGCCATCGCGCAACAGATGCGTGGGCGGAATCACCACACCCTCTTCTTCCAAGGTGCGCGACACCGGCATCGAACCCGGCGCGGTCGCGCCGATATTGGCGTGATGCGCCCGATTGACTACGAACGCAATCAATTGTCCCTGCACGAAAACCGGCGCAATCACTGTCACGTCCGGCAAGTGCGTGCCACCGCGAAACGGATCATTCACCACCAGCATGTCACCGGACTGCCATTCAATACCTGCAACAATCGATGTCATCGCATAGGCCATGCTGCCCAAATGCACGGGAATATGAGCCGCCTGCGCAGTGAGTTCACCGTTGGCCGCAAATATCGCGCAGGAAAAATCCAGACGGTCCCGGATATTGGGTGAAAAGGCAGCGCGACGCAGAGCAGCGCCCATCTCGTCGCAGATGGATTCGATACGGCTGGAAAACAGGCCCAGTTCGATAGGATTCAC
>DATLII010000366.1:0-5563 GCA_035539495.1 Dongiaceae bacterium | reverse complement strand
GTACGGGAATTTGATAGCGGTCGCGAGTGGCGACAATCGCGTTGATGCTATTGGCTGCGCCAAATAGTGGGCGGCCGAAGCCGCTGGCACCCGGTTCGTAAAAATGCGCGTCGAAGGAGACGTTGCCTGTCGGCGGAATATCCAAATGCGGCGGCTGATTGATGAAGATGAACTGAAACGGACTGTCACCGAAGAAAGTGATATAGCGAGGATGAATCGACTGAATAAATTTCTGCCAGTCGTTGAAAAACTGATTGGCCAGCGCCGAGTCATATTGCAGGATCGGCTTGAACACCATGGGTTCGTTCAGATCAAATCCGATTACGGCTGGATGATCGGCGTATTTCTCTGCCAAGCGCCGCGTGAGTTCGAAGAAACGGGTTCGCACGCCGTGGCGATCCGTCATGAAATCTTCCCAGTGGGCGCGATTATCTTCACTCAGCATGGCCTGCATCATTGACGTGCTGAAAACGCAGCTGCCATTGGGACGCGGCTCTACTGCTGCCACATCTGGCGATAGAGCCCAACGCGGAAATCCACTGCCGCACCCCTTCGCCGCATAGCGGGAAAATGCATTGTTGTGGAAGTCGATCAGCACATGCATGCCGCGGGCCCAGGCCCAATTCACCACGCGATCGTAATAATCGAAATAGCGGGCATCGTAAATGCCCAACTCAGGCTCCGCCGCTTCCCAGACAAAATTGAGGCGGATCAGATTCGCCCCCATTTCCTGCAGAATATCCAGGTCCGCGCCGGATTGAATGGGCTGAAATGGTGGAGCTTTTTCCTGAATGTTGTAACCACGAAAAATAATGGTCGCGCCGGTTTCGTCGACAAAGTGGGTGCCGCGAATGGAAATGGTCTGCGCCAGACTCCACTGACTGAGCAGCGTCAAGAGCAACAGGCTGCATACCCATCGCAAGCCGCGCACCTGGCACAGACGAATTGAAAACAACATGCATTCACTCCTTTTTTCTTGTGCTGGTTGGAGGTGAACAGACTGACTACATAGCTAGTCGAAATACGAATGGGTTACGTCATACACTTCTTCATCGGGCCGATCGATCTCGGACAAAATGCCTGAGTTGCGACGGGTACGGCCGGCGCTATATTGAAATCCTGGCCCCGACATTCGTTCATCACACAACAGGCAGGCATTGAGCTCACCCTGCTCGTTGACCGGCGGCACGGATTCCTCACCTTTTAATAACGGCAGTAAACCGTAGGTACGAATGCAGACCAGCGAGCAGGATTGCGCCGTTTTCTGCCCGTTATAGGCCCAGGATTCAGCACAGGCCTCGGTAAAACCGATTTGCTGCATGCAGGCTTTTTTTTCAGCCAGACTGAAGCGTTTGCTGCAAACCTTCGCCATGACGGTGAGATCCAATTCCCCGTACACAGCCAGATCCTGCAAAGTGGAACAGGCGCCGCATGCCTGGAAGTGTGTAAGCGTGAAATCGTTCACCTCTAATTCGGCATGGTTGGCGAATGTTGCCAAGCGATAATGCGTACGGTCGTCATCGGCAAACTGAACACCGCAGACTTGTGCCTGATCGGATTCCAGCGCGCGTTGCTTCCACCAGTCATACACGCGCGGCTGTGCGGGAAAACTGGCTTTGGGTAAACCGGTTCCCAGCAGCGAAAAAAAGCAATTGTCATCCTGCGCGCACGTGCGCAGCGGCAAATGCGTGACAGGCACGTAAGGATTGTTCAGCAGGAATGGGCCTGACGACGCCAGCAGCGCTTTTTCCTCCAGAATCTGATCCAGATTCAGTGGCTGAGTCTGCCGCAACAACGCCAGTGTCTCGGCATCAAATGCGGGATTCGGCAACGGCGTTGATTCCAACGCCTGCTTGCATCCGCTCAGCAACAGCAACGTCAGCACCAGGCCAAGCCATCCGCGTGTTTTCTTTCTTGTTGTTTTCACAGGCCTGTTTTCACCAAAGAACGCCGCGTCCAATAACCTGTAGCATCCTGCCAGTGCCAACCCGTACAATACATCGGCGGAATGGACTAGGCCTTTGAAGCCCTCTGCCCCGCACCGTAATTCTCTGATTCTCATGGTTTTATGTCGAACACTCTGTCACGCCGCTTCTGTATTGCCCCCATGCTCGAATGGACCGACCGCCATTGCCGGACCTTCCACCGCATGCTCACCCAGCACAGCCTGCTCTACACCGAGATGGTGACCACGGCAGCGCTGATCAACGGCCATCGCGAGCAGCACCTGCGCTTCAACCCGTCCGAGCATCCGGTAGCACTGCAATTGGGCGGCAGCGATCCGGCGGCGCTGGCGGAATGCACTCGTATGGCGGCGGATTACGGTTATGACGAGGTGAACCTGAATGTCGGCTGCCCCAGCGACCGCGTTCAATCCGGTCGTTTCGGCGCCTGCCTGATGGCGGAGCCCGATTTGGTGGCCCGCTGCGTGGAGGCAATGCAGGCAGCCGCATCCATACCAGTGACGGTGAAATGCCGCATCGGTATCGATGACCAAGACGACTACAACGATTTGCAGCGTTTTGTGGACACCGTGGCCAGCGCTGGCATCCGCACGTTCATCATTCACGCCCGCAAAGCCTGGCTAGATGGTTTGAGCCCAAAGGAAAACCGTGACATTCCGCCACTGAACTACGAACGCGTCTACCTGCTGAAGCAGGAGTTTTCTCAGCTGGAAATCGTGATCAATGGCGGCGTCCAGACGCTGGATGATTGTCGGGTACATCTGGAAAAAGTCGATGGTGTGATGATGGGGCGCGCGGCTTACCACAACCCACTACAACTGCGTGATGTGGATCGCCTGCTGTTTAATGATCCTACCGAAAAGCCCAGCGACCGCGAATTACTCGAACAGATTTGTCATTATATTGAGCAGGAACTCGCGCAAGGTGGCAAACTCAAATACATCAGTCGCCACATTATTGGACTGTTTCAGAATCGCCCGGGTGCGCGCCAGTGGCGTCGCCATATCAGCGAGAACGCTCACCGCGATAACGCTGGCGTTGACGTGATTCGCCAGGCTGCTAGTCTGATCCCCGATCTGCTATAAAAAGAGTTGTCTTAAGGCAAAGTTGTCATAAAGTTGTGCTCCACTGACGCGAGCCGTGCAAGGATTCCCATGAAAAACAAATTGGAACAACTCAAGTCGATGACCCTGGTGGTAGCCGACACCGGCGACGTTCAAGCCATCAAACAATACAAACCCGTCGACGCCACCACCAATCCCTCACTCCTACTAAAAGCCGCAGCATTGCCGGAATATCAGCCGTTGATCGAAGCGGCGGTAAAGGAGGCCAGCGGCACTGGGCGTGAGCGCGCTGCCGATGCTTGCGAACGTCTGGCAGTTGCAATCGGCAGTGAAATTCTGGAGATCATTCCAGGCCGCATATCCACAGAAGTGGACGCCCGCCTTTCTTTCGACACCGCCGCCATGGTCGCCCGCGCGCGTAAATTCATTGATCTTTATTCCCGCAGAGGCATCGGCCGTGACCGCGTACTCATTAAGATCGCCTCGACATGGGAAGGCATTCAGGCCGCGCGCATACTGGAACAGGAAGGCATCAACTGCAACCTCACGCTGCTGTTCAGTTTCACTCAAGCCGTGGCGTGCGCTGAAGCCGGTGTCACGCTGATTTCACCTTTTGTAGGCCGTATTCTGGATTGGTACAAAGCCAACGGCCCGAAGAAGGAATACAGCAAAACCGAAGATCCCGGCGTGCAATCCGTAACGCGCATTTACCGTTACTACAAGCACTACGGCTACAACACTATCGTGATGGGTGCCAGCTTCCGCACCATCGGTGAAATCGAGGAACTGGCCGGCTGCGATCGTCTCACCATCAGCCCGCAATTGCTGCAGGAGCTGCAACAGGACACCGGCGCCCTGCCCCGCATGCTGCATCCCGATCAAGCGGAAAGCAGCGACAGTAAGTTATCTCTGGATGAAAAAACGTTCCGCTGGTTGCTGAACGAAGACGCCATGGCGACAGAAAAGCTGGCAGAAGGCATTCGCAATTTCGCGAAGGATCAAACGCTACTGGAAGAACAACTGGTCAAGCGTTTTTGAGGACTTGGATCGAAGCATCAATCCAAGTCAGAAGCGACTAGACGAAAGATATTCAGGAAAAGGAACTCACTGATTACATCAAGTGCCGCTTGGAATCCTGCACAGGCGGCACGTCTTTCGACCTATCCATCTGTTCGTATTCCAGCGCAGCCACCATCTCTTTGAAGGTTTCGCGGTTTTTCTCATTCATCTCCATCAGGATCCGGTGCGCTTCCAGCACCTTGTCGCAGGCGCTGCCCTGGGTACAGGGAATATTGGGCATCTCGGACATGCGCGGGCTCTTCACCGGTGCTTCGTGCACGATATTGAAGACTTTTTCGAAACCCATGGTGGAGAGAATGCGGGAGATATCGGGGCGGGTACTGATGATGAGGGGCTTTTGATTAAATCGTTTTCGCATCTGGACGGCAATCTTGGCCATCAAACCCAATGCCGTGGAATCCACCACACTGGCTTCACTCAGATCGATTACTACGGAATTCAATTGAGAATCATGGAACATATTCTCAATGAAGCCGTCAAACGTAGCGCAGATGGGAACCCGGATATCACCCACCAGCTTCACGACATACGTGCCCTGATGGACCGCATACAACGCTTTGCCACAATTGGATTCAGCCATGTTGGTGCTTAACTGCCCTTGCAAGTGACTGTCATGATTGCAATGTCGTCTGGCACTGCCTGGTGACGGTGCAAATCCAGGTGGTCCAGAAGGTGCCGGATATTATGAATCCCTTTTTCCACCATTTCCACCAGGTAAGCTTCTTTTTGTGCCACCGATGACTGGGGCATTACCTCTAGAATACCGTCCGAAAACAGTACCAAATCGAAGCTGTCACCCAGATCAACTGTTTGATTTTCATAAACAACTTCTTCAAACAGACCTACCGGTAGACCTTTACCCTCTAAGGGGCGGACCTGGCCCAATGTGACTAGCAAGGGTGGCGGGAAGTGAGCGGCACTGCAGAACACCAGCTTCTTGGCCGTCAGATCGATAAGGCCGCAGAAGATCGCAAGATGCTTGCCCAACCCTAGCGGAATCAGCTCGTCATTAGCCTTGCGCAGGATGTCGGCCGGTAGCAGATTCTTGATGGCATCAGGGGATTCGCGATAGCGCTGTTTGACCCGGTTGGCCATGGTTTTCAGCAACACAGTGACGAATGCAGACGACGCGCCGTGACCGGATACATCCGCTAGATAAAACCCGATCTGATTGGGCCCGATACTGAAGTAATCGACGAAATCGCCACTGAGGTACAGCGAGGGAATGAGCTTGTATTCGATCTGGACGTTGCCGTAATCCTTCGAGGTTGCCGGCAGCATTTTCAATTGCACTGCCCGGCCGGCTTCCTGATCTTCTTTCAATAAACGCAGACTGTCGTTGAGTTCGCGGTTTTTCGCTTCTAATGCTTCGCGATAGAGACGATTCTGGCGAATCAGATGATGTTCTTAAAAAGCGCGATTCACCGCGTGCACCAAAACAGCTCGGTCCTGTAC
>DATLII010000365.1:0-2936 GCA_035539495.1 Dongiaceae bacterium | reverse complement strand
GGGCTTAACCTGGCTATCACCGGCATCAGTCGCGCCTTTCCGACATAGATTTCCGGCTTTCCTTTCTCCACACCGGCGATAATGGCCGCTGCTGCAGCGTCGGCGGTGATCTTGCCCTTGCCTCTCCCTGCGGTCATGGGTGTTTCCACCAAGGGCATGATCGCCTCATGCACATTGATGTGAGTTCCTTCCAACTGATAACGCAAGCTGCGTGAAAAATTATGCAGCCCCGCCTTGGTCGCGCAGTAAATCGCAGAACTTGTTTTGGGAAACAGGGCCAGTCCAGACGAAATATTGATGATTGCAGCAGAAGGCGTTTTCAGTAAATGGCGCAACGTCAACGCGCAGATCCAAGCTGGGGCGGTCAGGTTCGTGGTGATTTCGCTTTCGATACTCTCAAAACTGAAATCCGGATCCAAAAACCGGGGTGTGAACTGAACCCCGGCGTTATTGATAATCACTGACAATGCTGGATGGTGGGTCATGATTTTGTGGAGGGTTGTTTCCACCTCCCCACGCGAATCGAGCGAGCATCGATACGGCGTGAGGTTGTTATATCGGTCCTGCAGATTTTCCAGCTTGACGGCATTTCGCCCGATCACGATGATCTCTTGATTGATGCTGGCCAGTCGTTGAATAAGTGCCTCGCCAATCCCGGAGGTACCACCGGTCACCAGGATGGTTCTATTATTGAGTTGCATGACGCAGCGCGAGCTCCCTAATGGATATGCGCTGACGATAGCGTCGAGCGCCGGCGGCGTCATTAACCCAGGTTAATTGGACGGATGGAAATGTTGTTCATGGAATTGGTTGATCTTCTTGCAGACAAGGGAAAGTTGCGTCCATACCCCAAGGGCCGGTTTGTATTTCGCCAGGGCGAGAAAGCTGACAAGCTGTTTCTGATCAGGCAGGGATTGGTAAAAGCCTATTATGAAACGCACGATGGCAAGGAATTTATAAAGTCCTTCATTCCCGAAGGTGGTCTCATTGCCAGTTTGCACGTGATCGTCGCAGACCAACCCAGCACGTTCAACGTTCTGGCGCTGGAAGATTCCACCATTCTGGAAGTTACAAAAGCAGATCTGGATTCCTTGCAGACACAGCATCCGCCACTGACGCAGGTGCTGTATTCCTTTCTGCTCGGTCTGGCCATGAAAAAAGAAAAACGCGAGTATGAATTTTTGTGTCTTTCTGCGGATGAGCGGTATCAGCGTTTTTGTGACGCGGAACCGGGCCTAGTCGCCCGCCTGTCACAAATGGATATTGCGCGCTATCTGGGAATCACACCCGTGGCGTTAAGCCGAATCCGACGTCGGCGGCTACAGGCTCCTGCCTGATACGTCAGTCATCATCATCGCTACGTCTTGCCGCGCGGATGGATCCCGTCCATTCGATCATGCCGTTTTCGTTGACGACGGATTTGGGTTCTGCCTTGCTCTCGCCGTCTTTCCCTTCGCCCGGCTGACCCTGGCCCGCATTGGCTTTGGCCGCAACCTTGACTATCGGCTTCGACGCCTGCAACAAGGCAGCGTTATCCACCAAAAACTCCCGCGCGCCACTGATGCCGAGTCGCAAATAACTGTTCAAGGTGGAGGCTTCGCACAGTTTTTCCACGTCGGGAAACAACATCGAGGCCGGCTGATCGCATTGCAGAATGCCTCTTTCGCCCGCCTTTTCCGCGTTGGCGATCCGCTCCAGATCCGCAGGATGTGTATCCCAATAACGGGTTTCCTCCACCTGCAAATTCTCTTCGATCTGTTTCAACAATACTGGGTTGAAACCGTTGGAAACCTCCAGTGCCGCCGCCGGCAGGTTGCGCAGCAGTTTGTCTTTCTCATGCAGCGCCTGAAAACTGGTTTGCCGTGCCAGGCTCCAGGCATGCCCCATACGCCGCAGCGCCAGCGTGCCGGCACGGAATTGCGCACTACCGACAACGCGTGCTTCATATAGATCTGCGTCAAATTCCATTTGCTGTGACATAGGATGCGTCAAACGCACGCTGAGCCGATACAGGTTCTGGAATAACAATCGCACCAGCGCCAGCATCCAGGCAGTAACATGCAAGCTCACTTGGGCAATTTCGTTTTCAAACTGTTCTTTCCAACGTTCCAAACGTTCTGTCCACACATCCTGGCCGTAGCCGCATTGCCACAGCCAATGATTCACCGTGTTGATCCAGATATACGCCATCATGGAAGAACGCTGGGAAAAATGACCAAACTCGTGCGCCAGCACGCCCATGAACTGTTGCACATTGGTGCCCATCACCAGCGCCATGCCGATAATCAGTTTGAGCTCGCCTTTCGCCAAACTCGCCATTCCGTGCACCGGACCGGCAGCGGCGTTCATGTCGGCGATGACTTCAATGTACTGCGGCGCCGGCACGCCTATCGATTTGGTCATCTTGTCGATCAATTGATAAAAGCGCGCGTATTTTTTGCGATCGAGCACGTGCGGTTTGGGCTGCTTTCCTTGCGGCCACAGCGGATACAGCAGGAACAGAATCAACACGGAGCCCGCCACCGCGGGCACCACCCAGCTCAACACCCACAGGAACAGCATGAATTTGCCGTGCCACTCAACATCGCCCATCAACAAACCGTGGCCGCTGAAGAAATACCAGAGCAGGCTCCAGCTCACCAACAGGATCAGGCCCGCATACAACAGCGGCGCCACCAGCGATGTCACCACCGCCACCGCAAAGGATTTACGATAGGCATTGGTGAGCGCAGTGGGCTTGATGGATTGCGCGAATGCACTGTCCAGCAACGTGTACACCTCGTCCACCGGATTGGCAGCAACCTGCTCAACCGGTGGTGCCGCAACCTCATAGGCCTCGACTTTCACCAGCAAACCGGCCTCAGTGAATTTCTCCACATATTCCAGCGCTTTCGGGTTATCCAGATCTTTCTTGATGGTGATGTTTTTTTGCAGCA
>DATLII010000364.1:0-13470 GCA_035539495.1 Dongiaceae bacterium | reverse complement strand
TAGTCGTTGTTGCCGATGATCAGTGCATGGTAAGTGCCCAATTGCAGATCGGATGGCACCGCCTGCGCGGTCTGGGTCGTGGGTTTGGGGCGGGCTTCCGGTGCCAGTTGTTCGGGCAATACGGTAAAGTTGAAGGCCACTACCTGACCATTCTTGTCCACAGCTTCCAGCTTCACGTTGGCTTTCTTGCCGTCTACTGGCACGGTCACCCAGAACAGGTTGTACTCGTCCACGGTCTGCTCGACGCCATTCACCTTGAAGCTTTTCAAGCCCTGGGGTGCTTTGATCTTGCCAACGATTTCCTTCTCCTTCACTGCGTCGCCCACGGGAATCGAGGGCAGGCCGCGCATCAGCGTCATGGGCGGATCGATGATCTCGATAGACGGCATGCTGGCGGCGCTGGCCACCAGGGTTTCGGTCTGGGAAATGGACTGATTGGTGCTGCTGATCTGGTTGTCGAACTGCTTGGCCTGTTCGTTCAGGTTAGCCAGTTGCTTGCGCTGGTCTTCCACTTCGGTCTGGGCTTTTTGCAGCTCGGTTCGCAGCTGCGTGATTAGAGCGCTGCTTTGCTGGTGCACGGCTTTGGATTCCTGAGCGTACAGGGCCAGCTCGGCGTCTTTCTGGGTTTTTTGCGCGGCCGCCAGAGACTGTTTACGCGCGCCCAATTCCTGCTGGGTTTTGGTGAGCTGGGACTGGGCGGCAGCCAGTTGCTGGCTCTTTTCTGCCACTTCGTCTTTGAGTTTGGTCAGTTCCTGCTGCGACACCGCATGGGCCTCAACCGTGGAGGCGTACATCAGGTTGTCGCCTTGCAGGCCGGAGGCCATGCGGTACAGGTTCAGTGCTTTGGCCCTGTCCGGCGCTACCCCGAGGCCTTTTTCATACAGATTGCCCAGGTTGATTTGGGCACGGGAGTATTTCTGCTCCGCCGCTTTGGTGTACCACATGGCAGCGGCTTCGTAAGAGGGTTTCAGGCCGAGACCTTTTTCGTAGATTTCTCCCACATAAGTTTGCGCCTCGGCATCGCCAGCTTCGGCTTGCGGCAGCCAGATTTTCAGTGCGGTGGCGTAGTCGGCGCGATCGAACGACACATATTCACCGCCGCGGATTTCGCAATCAGTCGCTGTGGTTTTGATGGGGCGGCGTGCGCTGAGATAGGTGGCATTGGCGCCGAGTTTTTTCACCTGGCCGGGCAGCAGGCAGTCGATGATCATCAGGTCGTCGGCGTTTTTGGAGGCGGGCGCATCTGCACTGCTCCCGGTCGGGCTGGAAGCGCAGGCGGCCAGCCAGACGCTGAAAAAGCCCAACGCAAAACCCGACGCTTTCAGGTTCAAGCGCTGCATGATGTCCATAGTGCATCCTCTCACGTGGTTATTCTTTCAAGTATATGCGGGCGGCGTCGAATCACCGCGTAACTTTTCCACAGTTCGCGCGCCCACAGATCGCGCCTCCACAGCTAGCGTCCTCAGTCCCAATGGCGGCTTGTGCGGAATCAACGGGGTAGTGTGGAGGCGATATCCAGATTTTTCAGCCAGTTTGGCAGCCACTCGGCCCAGGGTTCCCGGTGGTCGGCCTGTTCCAGCACGATCACCTTGGCGTCGGGCTGACGGGCGGCAAAGTCTTGAATCCAGGCTGCTTTTATCACCGGATCCTGCGCGCCTGCAAGATGCCACTGGTGGATATGCGCTGGCAGAGGCGGCTGCTGTATCGGATCCAGGCAGGCGGGTAGGGGAGTGTAATCATTGGCTTCAATCCAGCGGGCCAGATCCAGGTTGCCTGCCACCGTTACCAGGGCGCGGGTTTGCGGCAAGCGCGCCGCCAGCAGAGTGGCCAATGTGCCACCACCGCTGTGGCCGATGAATACAAGACTGTCGTCAGGATGGATTTGCTTGCGCAATACGGCGGCCAGGCTGTCCACCGTGGCTTCGCTGTAGCGTTCCAATGTCCAGCGTGTTGGGTTGCAGGCGGGATCGCCAGTATCAAAATAACAGGGACGGCCCAGATACAGGGCGGGCGTTGGATCTTGCGCCATCACGGGCAACAGCAGGGGATCGCGTGGCGTGGGATCAAGTGTCGGGCGACCCGCAGCATTCACCGCCCTGCCATCACCCTCGATGTACACATGCCACAGCACCGGTGCGCCAGCGAGATGAGCCTGCACGCCGGCGGGATTGGTCAGCACCCGATGGCGAAAGGATGTACCGGATACCACCGTGTTCGCCAAACCGGATTGCTTCACGGTCTGTTGCCAGGTGGCGCAACCGGCCATGGTGGCTATTGCGAACCCTAGTGGCAGGCTCGCCAGCGCCAATACCCAGCGTCGCGTTCGGATGTGAATGCTATCGAATAAAACTGTGTGTCGGATCATGCCAAGCGATCTTCCAAGCTGCACCACCTTCTTCCGGGCACGGTCATGATAAACCGCCGTCGATGCAACTGTCGGCCACACAAGGAGAAACGTTTGGCGAATTGAATCAGCCGACACTGGCAGGATGGCGCGACGGTGTTACCATAGATGAACTTGAACATTGGCTGACCTGGATTTTTGTAAGCGCACTTCCCCGACTATAGTTGATGGGGGTGCGACGGGTCCGGGCGGGGCGGTCCGCTGTGCCCAAGCCTTGTTGTTGTCGCCGGTGTTGCCCCGACCCCGGACCCTGTCCATACCAGACAACTGTCCATCCATAACGAGTAGAAGACTGCATGGTGCAGACCCATTGGCTCAGCAGCGCCGCCACTCACTGCGGCGCCGTGAGAAACATGAATGAAGACAATTTTCTCAACCGCAATAACGACGGCCTTTGGGTAGTAGCGGATGGCATGGGGGGGCATGACGCCGGCGAGGTAGCCAGCGAAATGATCACTGCCACGCTGGCCCGGGTCGATGTGGAACAGCCGCTGCCGGATGTGGTGGACGCGCTGGAAGATTCCCTGCTCGACGTGCACCAGAAAATCCGCACCTATTCCCGCACCCACTGCGAAGGTCGCACCATGGGCAGCACCGTGGTGAGTCTGCTGGTGCGCGAATCCGTCGGTGTATGCTTGTGGGCCGGCGATTCCCGTTTGTATCGTTATCGCGATCACAAACTGCAGAAAGTATCGGACGACCACAGTCAGGTGAATGAAATGCTGGCCCGCGGCATGATCACGCCGGAGGAAGCGCGCAATCATCCTGCATCGAACGTGATCACCCGTGCGGTGGGTGCCAGTGAAACTCTTTACGTTGATGTCACGTTGGTGGAGCTACGCAAGGGCGACGTGTATTTGCTGTGCAGCGATGGCTTGTATGGGGCGCTGTCGGAAGGCAAACTGGTGCACCATCTGAAAAATCCGGATGTGGAATCCTGCACCCAGGCGCTAATCGAGGACGCGCTGAAGGCGGGCGCGCGGGACAACGTCACAGTGGTCACGGTACAGATCCAATAAAGATTCCAATAATGATGCCAACCCTATAATGATGAATGCCGAGCTGGAAATCCGTTGTGCGCAGGAAATTCGCGAGCTGGCCCGCCAGTATTGCGACGGCGCTTTCAACAAGGGCGAGTACCGCCGTCGCCGCCGCGATATTCTGTTGCGTTGCGTGAGCGAGGATTTCGAGCCGCACCCGGATACATTCGTGGAAGAAGCTCTGGCGCCGACACCTACGCCCAAATCCACGCCCGAGCTGTCATGGCTCGGTGTTGCCATGGCCGCTGCCGCATTATTGGTGCTCGGCATCATGGGATTTCTGCTCTACAGCATCAAGTAAGCCCTCAAATCGTCAGCCTCCAGCCGCAAGGATCGCGCGCATGAACATGGACGACAGAATGGAAGTCTGGCAAGGCGATATCACTCACCTGAAATTGGATGCGATCGTCAACGCTGCCAACAATCAACTGGCTGGTGGCAGTGGCGTGGATGGTGCGATTCACCGTGCCGCTGGACATGATCGCTTGCAAGCCGCCTGCCGCCGCATTGGTTTCTGCGAAACCGGGCACGCGGTGCTCACGCCTGGATTCGCATTACCCGCCCGTTTCATCATTCATACGGTCGGTCCCGTTTGGCGCGGTGGCGATGCTGGCGAGCCGGAATTACTGCGTTCCTGCTACAGCGCCTGCCTGACGCTGGCGGTAAAGGAAGGCGTGCGCTCCGTCGCGTTTCCTGCGATCAGTTGCGGCGTGTACGGCTATCCGAAAGAACAGGCGGTGGCGATTGCGGTGGAAGAAGTGGAACGCTGTCTGGAAGTATTTCTGATGATTGAGCGGGTGGTGTTCGCCTGCTTCGATAATGAAATGGCCGACCTGTACCGGGCCGCTCTCGAAGAACGATAAGAGCGCTGGCCGGTTTCAGGCGGCGGTGGTTTCGCTGCGTTGCAATTCCAGGTATTGATGGCCCCAGAGTTTCAGCGGGCGACGGGTGGGAAAACGTGAATAGTTGAGCGGACTGGGACGCGGTTCAGTCCGGATCTGCAACGACCACAAACATTCGTCAAAAAAGCGGAAGCGGATTTGACGATCGTCGTGGCAATGCAATTGGTAAACGCCGGGTGTATAGGGCTGGCACAGATCCAGCTCATCCAACACATTCAGCTCCAGATCCAGCAGATAAATGTGCAGCACTTCCTCGAACGGATTGTCGTCATCGGTGATCAGCAGATAGCGCTGACCCGACGCGAATTGATCCACCAGCTTGCGGCCACGCAGGGTGCGGCCCGTCAAATGTTCCTGCAATAACAACTGGCAACTGGGTTCGCGACCGGCTGCGAGTTTGGAATGCACAGAAAAAAGCGATACTTTTCGCATGCGAATCATGGGAATAATAAGCAGTTGGCTGGAAAGACAAAGGAAAGTCAGGTGATTTCAAACCAGTCTACTGGTTAATATTTGAACCGAGTAAGACAGAATCAACTGGGATTCTGTGAAAAATTCACATGTGAGAAGGTGGAAATACGTTGGAACCGACCCCTGCCAAGAAACCCCTTATACCGCGGGAACTCAAGCGCTTCTTTGCCGCGATGCTGGGCATCATCGTGTCTATGGCCATCGTGTCTGTAGTGGTGGCGCTGTTGGTCGAACAGTAAAAACCATCAGCACAACCGGTCAGAGCGGTTTCCATTCCAGCCGGTCCAGGAACCAGTCTCCATCCTGAAACAGCCAGCGTGATTCCACCCGAAATTGGCGGCCACGCTCTGGCAGCAGGCCCTCGCCGCCGGTGACCAGGGCCTGAAAATGAGCGCTGGCTTGGTCCCGGTAGCTGTCGTCCATCGCCACTTCCGTGCCGGTGCGAATCACACCAATGGTCTGATTGCGCAAGAAATTCACCAGCAGCAACCGCTTCACATCGTCCCGGGTCTGGCCTTGGCCGGTGCTGAAGTTGTCGGTCAGCAAGTCGAGCACGGCATCTGGCTTCTTATCCTGCAGGGCGATTTCCAGCGTATCCAGACGCTCCAACAAACGAGCTTGGTCGGGATTTTCGCTACAAGCGGCCAGCCAACTGCACAGCAAAACCATCAACAGGATTTTGCCTGGCGAGAGGCGTGAGGGGCCAGAGCGTGGCAGAGGGCGTGGCATTCGGATGTCTCCCTGACTGAGTTGATCGTTGCGGTTTCAGGCCGGTGCGTGCCGCGACCAGCACGAGCGCTGATTGCACCTAAATTATGCCGTCATCTGCGGCTGACGGTATTGTGGGGAGGCATTTGGAAGCAGGCTGTGGTAGTCCTGGCGTCTTCACCAGACGGCATTTTCTGTCTTAATTGTTTGATCTGGAAATTATTTTTCAGTTTCTTGCTGAGCGTTTGAATTTCCCCTGTGTGGCCCTGGCACACGATGTGCACATTGTTGCATACAACAATAGTAGGGGGATTGATTGATATGACGCGCAGCATCCGCAATGGAATACCTCGTCGCCGTTTTATCCAGGGGCTGTCAGCCGGCATGGCCATGGCCGGTCTGGGTTTTCCTGGGTCTAACCTTTGGGCCGATTCCAAGGTAAGAATGGGATTCATCTATGTGGGGCCTCGGGATGATTACGGTTACAACCAGGCTCATTTCGAAGGCAAGACGGCGGTGGCGGCTTTGGACTGGACCAAAACCGTGGACGAGGAGAACGTGCCGGAAACCATCGAAGTGCAGAAAACAATGGAGAGCATGATCAATCTGGATGAAGCGCAGATCCTGTTTCCCACGTCGTTCGGTTATTTCGATCCGCATATCCTGAAAATCGCCAAACAGAATCCGGATACCATGTTCCTGCATTGCGGTGGTTTGTGGGATGCCGGCAAGCATCCGAAAAACGTAGGCAGCTATTTCGGCTACATCGACGAGCCGGTGTATCTGTCTGGCATTGTGGCGGGGCACATGAGCAAAACCGGCAAGCTCGGCTATATCGCGGCGATTCCCATTCCTCAGGTGTTGCGCAACATCAACAATTTCACGATGGCGGCGCGGTCGGTGAATCCAAAGATCACGACGCAGGTGATTTTCACTGGCGGCTGGTCCAACCCGATCAAGGAAGCGGAAGCGGCTAACAGCATGGTCGATCAGGGTATCGATGTGCTGACCTGTCACGTGGACAGTCCAAAAGTGGTGGTGGAAACCGCGGAAAAACGCGGGGTGTTTTCTTGCGGTTATCACACTGATAACAGTGCGCTGGCGCCGAAAGGTTTTCTCACTGGCGCGCAATGGCAGTGGAGCACGGTGTACAAGCAGTACGCCGAGATGATCAAGAACAAGGCACCGATTCCGAATCTGGTGCGTGGCGGCATCAAGGAGGGCATCGTCACATCGTCGCCTTACGGATCCGCGGTGACAGCCGCGGCGAAAGAGCATGCCGATAAAGTCAAAGCCAAATTTATGGACGGTTCGATGCAGGTGTACGTCGGCCCCATCAACGACAACAAGGGCAACACCGTGATTCCTGCCGGCAA
Source organism: Dongiaceae bacterium (assembly GCA_035539495.1). Taxonomy (GTDB): domain Bacteria; phylum Pseudomonadota; class Gammaproteobacteria; order Pseudomonadales; family Ketobacteraceae; genus Ch67. The sequence goes on along the minus strand of DATLII010000364.1, from coordinate 6,569 downwards.
ATCCTACGCGCAAACCGACATGTGGCTGGAAAGCATGGATTGGCTGGTGGAGGGCGTGATCGGTTCCACCAAGGCCTGAGTCGGGAAGGAGTCGCAGCATGGGCAAGCCGGTGGAAACGGTCATCATTACGGTGGCGGCTTTGTTGGCGAGTGCGTTGCTGGTGGCGCTGTTCATTGCGTTCACCGGCAACAATCCGCTCGACGTGTTCTACACCATTTATCGTGGTGCCTTTGGCAGCAGTTTTTCCTGGCAGAACACGTTGGTGCGGGCGGCGCCGCTGATGCTGGCGGCTCTGTGTACTGTCATTCCCGCGCGACTGGGTTTGATCGTGATTGGCGGTGAAGGCGCAATCGTGGTGGGTGGTTTGACGGCGGCGCTGACGGGCATTGCGTTGTCCGACAGTGGGCCCTGGATTGTGATTCCTGCCATGCTGATCGTGGGCATGTTGGCTGGCGGTGTGTTGGTGGGAACCGCTGGTGCGCTGAAATATTATCGCGGCGTGAATGAGACCATCAGCTCGCTGCTGCTCAATTACATCAGTATTGCCGTGCTGATGTTTCTGGTAGTGGGGCCATTGAAAGATCCTGCCACGCTAAACAAACCGTCCACGTTTTCGATTGGCGACGCCAATATGCTAGGTAGCATCGGCGACAGCTCGGTGCATTGGGGGCTGGCGTTCGGTGTGGCGACTTGCGTATTGCTGTGGTTCGTGGTGCGACACACCACAGCAGGATTTGCGGGTGACGTAGTAGGCGGAAATGCACGGGCTGCAAAATTGGTGGGACTGCCGGTGGGCCCGCTGGTCGTGGCGGCCTGTGCAGTGGGTGGCGCGGCCGCGGCGATTGCCGGCGTGATCGAAGTGGCGGCGGTGCATGGCCGTGCCAACGGATCATTGAATGCCGGCTATGGTTATGCCGGCATTCTGGTGGCGTTTCTGGCACGGCAGAATCCGTTGGCCGTCATTCCATTTGCGATTTTGTTGGGCGGTATCCGCGCTAGCGGTGGTCTGCTACAACGGGTTCACGATTTGCCTGACGCCACCGTGCTGGTCATCCAAGGCATTATTTTCGTCACCATTCTCGCCAGCGATCTTTTTTATGGCCGTTTTCAGTGGCGTCCTGCTGTTGTGCCCGCGTCAGTGGCAACGCCTACCACCACTCAGCCGGCGCAGTAACGGAGATTGGCCATGGAAACTGAATTCGGCGTCTGGAGTGTGGTGATTGCGGTGTTGGGCGGCGCGATTCGTGTCGGCACGCCGTTTATTTTTGTGAGTTTGGGGGAATGCCTGACCGAAAAAAGCGGCCGCATCAACCTGGGTTTGGAAGGCAATCTGGTGATGGGCGCCATGGTGGCCTATGCCACGTCCTATTATTCCGGTAGCGCTTGGTTGGGGGTGTTGGCGGCGGGCGCATCGGGATTGGTGTTGGGATTGATACATGCGTTGCTGTGTCAGAGCCCCAAGGTCAACGATATCGCGTTGGGAATTGCGTTAATGCTATTCGGCACCGGGTTGGCATTTTTTCTCGGTAAACCGTTTATTCAACCGCAGGCACCGAGATTGCCGTCGCTGGAATTGGGCGCCTGGAGCGATTCGCCGGTAATTGCCGCCGCGTTGAACATCAATGCACTGTTTTTTGTCGGCGTGGCCGCAGTGTTTTTGGTGCATTGGCTGCTGCAGCATGCCCGCTTCGGTTTGCGATTGCGGGTGGTGGGTGAAAGCGCCAATGCAGCGTTGGCATTGGGTATTCAGGTTAATCGCGTGCGACTGATGGCCACGATGGCGGGAGGATTTCTGGCCAGTGTGGGTGGTTCGTATTTATCGCTGTATTACCCAGGCAGTTGGAGCGAAGGTTTGTCCAGCGGCCAGGGGTTGATGGCGGTGGTGCTGGTGATTTTTGCGCGCTGGAATCCAGTGCATTGTTTGTATGCGTCGCTGTTGTTTGGCGGTGCTGCTGCATTGGGGCCGGCATTGCAATCAGTGGGCGTGACCTCGGGTTATTACCTGTTTAATGCCGCGCCCTACGTGTTGACGCTGGCCATCATGATTTATACCTCGTCCGCCCGCCGCAAACTGGCCGGCATGCCTGCGGAATTCACGCAATGAACGAAACACCCATCCTGGAAGCGATCAATATCAGTAAACGTTTCGGCAGTGTGCAAGCGCTGGATACGGTGTCACTCAAATTGCGCCCTGGCAGTTTTCACGCATTGCTGGGAGAAAATGGTGCCGGCAAGAGCACACTGGTGAAATGCATCATGGGTTATTACCAGCCGGATAGCGGCAGCTTGCTGGTGCAGAATCGAGAGCAGGTGATCAAAAGCCCAGAGCAGGCCACCCGCATGGGCATCGGTATGGTGTACCAACACTTCACGCTGATTCCCAACATGACAGTGGCGGAAAATTTTGTGCTGTCGCGGCCACGCCTGCCGTTGGCGATCAACTGGAAAAAGGAAATTGCCGAACTGGAGCAGCGTCTGGCGACCATGCCGTTTCAGGTGGATCTGCGTAAAAACGTGAATCACCTGTCGGCGGGTGAAAAACAGAAAGTGGAAATCGTGAAGCAATTGCTACTCGACACCCGCATTCTGTTTCTGGATGAACCGACGTCGGTGCTGACGCCGAACGAAGCCGATGAAGTGCTGGGTGAAATCCACGCCATGACGCGGCGGCAGGAATTGTCGGTGCTGATCATCACCCACAAATTCCGCGAAGTGATGCAGTTCGCTGATGAGGCCACTATTCTGCGCAAAGGCCGTTATGTAGGAGCCTGCCAGGTGAGCGATACCAACCCGCAGCAACTGGCGGAGCAAATGGTAGGCGCGGCGGTGACAGTGGCCGTCGCAGAAAGAAACGAGCAAACGTCACCGCAAGTGACCCTGGCAATCAACAATCTGCAGGTGCTGGACGACATGGGCTTGCCGGCGATGAAAGGCGGCAGTCTGCAGGTTCGTGCGGGGGAAATCGTCGGCATCGCCGGTGTGTCCGGCAACGGCCAGAAGGAATGCGTGGAAGCGCTGGCGGGGCAGCGAAATATCGACGCAGGCGAGGTACACATCAATGGCCGCCCATTTGCACCCACCCGCACCGATATGCACAGGAACGGCTTTTTCTGCCTTCCGGAGGAACCGTTGCGCAATGCCGGTGTGCCGAATCTGAGCATCGCCGACAACCTGGCATTGCGGGCATTCGACCGGCCGCCATTCGCGCGTCTGGGATTTTTGCTCAACCGCCGCCGTATGAAAGCACATGCCCGCGAGAAGATTAATGAGTACAAGGTACGCACCTCCGGGCCCGAGCAGAAGCTGGGCGAGTTGTCCGGCGGCAACGTGCAGCGTGTGATTCTGGCGCGGGAGTTGGATCAGGCCGTGAATGTGCTGGTGGTGTCCAATCCTTGCTTTGGCCTGGATTTCAAGGCCGTGGCGGAAATTCGCGGCCGCATCGTGCAGGCCCGTAACCAGGGCGCTGCGGTGCTGCTGTTTTCCGAGGATCTGGATGAGATCCTGGAACTGGCGGACCGCATCCTGGTGATTTCCGCCGGTCGCTTCGTGTACGAAACCACGCCTCAGCAGGCCGACCTGCAGACCATCGGACAGCACATGGCTGGCCACTGAAGCCGCATCGCGGGCAGATGGTATACTGCGTCCGTCGGTTCGGCAGGGATGGTGTACAGATGCGGTTGAGATGGTTGGGGATAGTTGCGGTGGTCGCGCTGATGCTCTCGGGCTGCGCGGTGCGTTTCGTCTACAACCAGTTGGACTGGTTGGTACCCTGGTATCTGGACGACTACATGCAGTTGGAAGGTCCCCAGAAAACCCTGTTCAAGCAGCGGCTGGACACCTATCTGGCCTGGCACCGGAAAGAGCAGCTGCCGCTATACGCGGATTTTCTCGATCAAGTGGCCGGGCGCGCCGAGAAGGGCATGTCCCACGACGACATCGCCCACATTCAAGCCCGCACCGAACAACTGGCCCAGGTGATGATCGATCGCCTGAAGCCGGACATGATGGAATTATTCGCCATGGCCAACGATGAGCAAGTGGCCAGCCTGTTCCGCAAATTCGAAGAAGACAATGCGAAATACCTGAAGGAAAACGTCAAGGTCAGCCCGGGCAAGCAGCGGCGGCAGCGGCAGCAGGAAGTCATCAATTATACCGAACGCTGGACGGGTTCTTTGGATGAGAAGCAGCGCAAGCTGATCGCTGATTGGTCCAAGCGCTTTGAGCTGATGCAGCAGGAAGTGTTTGATACGCGCCTGTTGTGGCAACAGGAGTTCAAGCGCATTTTGGCGTTGCGCGCGGATCGCCCCGCTTATGAGCAAGCCTTCACGCAATTGCTGGACAATCCCGGCTTTGGTCAGAGCGATGAGCTGAAACGCAAGCTGGCGGTTAATCAGGCGCTGTTGGTGGATCTTTACCTGGAGTTGGAACAAAGCCTGTCGAAGGATCAGCGGGCGAGCATGGTGAAGAAACTGAAAGATTACGCCAAGGATTTTCGCGAGCTTTCGAAACAACCACAGTAAGGATGCGAAACACCGGCAAGGGTGAACTAGACTTTAATCATGGCCCTATTCGATCCCTCCTTTCGCGCGAGCGACCCGCTGCAATCCCCCTGCATACGCAACTGCTGTCTGGACGAACAGGATGTATGCCTGGGGTGTGGCCGTACGCTTTCGGAAATACGGGCTTGGTCCAGCCTGTCGGAAGCGGAGCGGAGTCAGGTGCTAACGCTGTGCGAGGAACGCAAGCGCAGCCGGGATCAGTCCTGGCGTTCTCCTAGCTGAGTGTTCCGCTGAAAGGCTCCGTCTGACCAAAGCCTTGTTTACAATATGCCCACGTTGCTCGCTCGCGCTGGCGAGGCATTCCTGCCAGTTCTTCCGGCCCCTTCCCAAAAAAAAGGCGCTTACAGCGCCTTGTCTTTCTCCGCCTGAGACATCACGGTCTGGGTGATGCTTTCCACGCTCTTGGCCAGATCCTTTGGCGCAGCGGTGCGGGTGATTACCGACCAGCTCAGCTTGCGGTTGTTGGCGGCGAACAGGTTGGTTTCGATCAGATATTCGGTAACCTGGGCGTAGGAGCCGCCCTCGTGCTGGCCATCGCTGCTATAGGCGTAATAAGTATCGATGTTGCGAAACAGTCCGTCGCTATCGTCTCCCGGATTGGGCTGATACGCGGCGGAGCGCTGTACTTCGCGCATGCTCGAAACCAGGACAGTGGTAATGCCGTTCTGCTCCACGATGGGGACCAGGGAGTCGCGGGTGATCTTGGTGCCATCCGCAATCCAGTTCGACGAGGGAATCGCGGTGATGCCTTTTTCCTCCAGCGCCCGCACGAAGGAGCTCTCCACCAGCTTGCGCGTGCTTTCAGTGGCTGTCAGGGCGACCACCAGCAGTTTCTGCGGCCTGGGTGGCTGGTAGCCTGGCAGGCGCCAGCTTTCTTGTACCTGGGTAGTGGAGCAGGCCTGCAGCAGGGACAATAACAGCAGCAAAATCAGAGAGCTGGGGGAACGTATCATGGCGGGGGAGTCCTGGATCAGGGCAGAAAGGGGCATGGTAGGCTCTACCGCAGCGGTTGTCGAGGCGGCTTTCGGGTGGCCGTTGTCATGGTTTCTTCACGAGACTGTAAAAGTTTCTACGCACGACGGGTCTAGTCTGGCGGCAATCGGGAGGGCCCGCCATGAGCACACGAACCGTTCGTTCTGTCTTCATCTCTGATGTCCATTTGGGTACAGCCGACTGCCAGGCACAATACTTGCTGGACTTTCTGCGCAGTCATCAAATGGATTTTCTGTACCTGGTGGGGGATATCGTGGATTTGCTGTCGATGCGCAAGCGCGTGCACTTCACTGCCCAGCATGAGGCGGTGGTGAGCCAGATTTTGCAACTGGCACGGCAAGGCACCCGCGTTGTCTACATCCCCGGCAATCACGATGCGCGTCTGCGGCGTTTCTGCGGACAGAAATTCTGGGGTATCGAAGTGCAGCGGCACGCTGTGCATGCCAGTGCCGATGGCCGTCGCTTTTTTGTTAGTCACGGCGATGAATTCGACAGCGCCTTGCATGCGGGTGTGTTCTGGACGCAAGTCGGTGATTTTTCTCATACGTTGCTGCTGCGCTTGAACACGTTGTTCAACGGTGTACGCCGTTTGCTGAAACTGCCGTATTGGTCACTGGCGGGTTATTTAAAAACCCGTATCGGCAAAGCAGCGGAATTTATCCGCAAATTCGAATGGATCGCTGCGCGTAAAGCGCGCGAATTGAGTTTTGACGGTTATATCTGCGGGCACATTCACCACAGTGGAATGCGACTTATTGACGGCGTGCTCTATTGCAATGATGGTGACTGGGTGGAACACTGCACGGCTCTGGTGGAAGAACGCAATGGTCAGTTTGCGTTGGTGCATTGGGCCGATCGGAAAGAAGTGTTGCTGAGGGAACAGCAACTGACTGAACACTGGCATGGATTGCCGCAAGCAGCGGCCACGGAAGCAGGGAGGATCGCATGAACAATCCGGTTTTGATCGCCAAGGAACGCGCGGTACGTTGGGATTATTCGCTCTGTGTGATGCTCAA
>DATLII010000363.1:0-2982 GCA_035539495.1 Dongiaceae bacterium | reverse complement strand
GAAACCGTATCAACGTTATTGATTGAAGCGGGCTGGCAAGCCACACCCGATCGGCATGGCCATCTGCTATTGGATAGAAACACGAACTGAAGTGGCGGCCGTCGAGGCCCATCATCAGGCTTTGGACAGCATGGCGTGGCTCGCCACGGCAGACCACTCCAATGCCTCCAAGTACACATTCCAGAATTGCGATGGCGTGATACCCGGTAACTGGGTTTCCTCAAAACGGCCAGCCTCATAGGCTTCCACCGCTTTCAGCACCTGGCCGATGTCGCCACCACCGGCGGCCAACGCCAGCTCCAGCTCCGCCGACAGTGGCATCTGCGCCACAATGTCTTCAAGCGGGCGATCCAGCAACGCGCCCAACAGCGAAAACAGGCCCGCGGTGAAGTAGCTGCCGGGGTTCTGCCGCTTCAACTGCTTGGCCACCAGTTCGCACATCTTGGCCCTGACGATAGCCGTTACCAGCAGCTCGTGGGGTTTGTTGTCGACATTGGACAACGCCAGCATGCTGGCCCAGCGCCGCAGTTCGTAGGAACCCAGGATCACGATGGTGTCCTCCACGGTTTTCACCGTGCGCGACAAGCCGAACGACGCCGAATTCACCACCCGCATCAGCTTGTAGGACAGGCGCGGGTCCTGGCAGATGATCCGGGCCACACCGTCCACCTCGTAATCGTCTTTGGCCAGTTCGCTGAGCAGGCTCATGATCACCATGTGCGATGCTGGCACCGAATTGCCGGCCATCACATGGGGTCGGCACAGGAAATAGCCCTGGAAAAAGTCGAAGCCCAACGCCTGGTAAAGCTCGAATTCCTCGTGAGTTTCCACCTTCTCGGCCAGCAGCTTGCCCTTGGTGTTGCCGCACAGACGGATGCGGGCCAGCTGTTCCTTCACCCGCTCCACCCCCAACGCCATCACGTCCAGCTTGATGAAGCTGGCCACGGCAATCAGGGGTTTCCAGGCATCGGAATAGACAAAGTCGTCCAGCGCCACCCGATAACCCAGGGACACCAGATTCTTCACTTCCTGGATCACGTCCTTGTCCACCGTGACGCTTTCCAGCACCTCGGGAATCAACAGTTTCTGCAAGCCCTTGGGCAGGCCTCCGGTGACGAGCATTTCATGGGGGATATTGACCAGGGCTGGCTTGCCGTTGGTGATCTTTTCCAAACCGATTTCGGAAAAAGCGTTGACCAGCACCTGCATGGAGGCTTTGGTGGGGTCGTCAATCACGGCGGACTGGACGCGACCGCCCCGATAGAGCAATTCATAAGCGACAGCATTGAGCTTGCGATCAAACACCGGCTGCCGCGCAAGGAAGATTTCCATGAAATTGAGCCCCAGACGGTGACACAACTACGTGGATTAAAGTGTGGCAGAAAAGCCTGGAACCACAACGCAGGTACCAGGGAAAGGCCGCCTAAGAGGCTGCCCAGAGTCAACAAGCATCAACGCCGAAATGCAAAAAGCCGGGCAGACTTGCGTCGGCCCGGCTTGAAGGAAGTGCTGTCAGATCAATTACTTGATCTTGGCTTCCTTGAAAAGCACATGCTTGCGAACGACGGGATCAAACTTTTTGATCTCCATCTTCTCAGGCATGGTGCGCTTGTTCTTGGTGGTAGTGTAGAAATAACCAGTACCGGCGCTGGAAACCAGCTTGATCTTGTCACGCATGGGTCAATTCCTCAGACTTTTTCGCCGCGGGAGCGGATGTCGGCCAGGACTTGGTCGATACCCAGCTTGTCGATGATCCGCATACCCTTGGAGGATACACGCAGTTTCACAAAGCGCTTTTCGTTTTCAACCCAGAAACGGTGATGGTGCAGGTTGGGTTCGAAACGGCGCTTGGTCTTGTTGTTCGCGTGAGATACGTTGTTGCCGACGATCGGACGCTTGCCGGTAACCTGACAAACCTTAGCCATTGCCTTTTCTCCAAAACAGTCACGCCGCTAACCGGCACAACCCTTCAATTCAGTGAGACTCTACTCGAGAGGGGCTGCTTTATACCAAAAGGCTTGGGTGAAAGCAACCGCGCAGCCGTCTCAAGGCACCGTTTGCACACTGGAAATTCAACTTATCGAAACATACACGGTTGCAGCTGTAGGTGAATGATTCGACAATGCCGGTCACACGCCCCCCAACGGATTGCCTCCCCGCATGGACACCACAGTTGCCCAGGTTCTGATCGTTGACGACCATCCTTTGTATCTGGACGGTGTGACCGCGCTGTTACGGGACCTGTTTGGCCAGGTCAATATCCTGCAGGCGAGCACCAGTCGTGACGCCCTGGTGATTGCCGACAGCCGCGCCGACCTGGACTGGATTTTCCTCGATCAGAGCCTGCCAGATGGCACCGGACTGGATCTGTTACGCATACTGCAGGAACGGCGGATCACCGCGCCGGTGGTGATGGTCTCCGGCGCCGACCCGGTGGCGCTGGTGGCCGAAGCCCTGGATCTGGGTGCCAGCGGTTTTATCGCCAAGTCCGGCGCCCGGGAGGAATATCGTCAGTGCCTGGCGGTAATCGAGGCCGGCGGCACCTATCTGCCCTTCGCGCTGGCCCAGGATGTGGCGCACTACCGTGCGACCGTGCAGGTGGAGCGCAATCGTATTCGTCAGCAGATGAGTCCGCGCCAGAATGAAGTGTTGCTGCTAATTGCCGCGGGCTATAGCAATGGCGAGATCGCCACGGCATTGGGGATTTCCGAACATACGGTGAAAGCGCACGTTTCCACCCTGATGCAGTTGCTGAACGCCGACAACCGGGTGCATTGCATTGCGGAAGCGCGCCAGTTGGGGCTGATCAGCTGACTCTGATTAACAATTAACGATCTCAGGCCTTACTATCTCAGGCGCCCGCCAATAACTGATGCATTACTTTGCGCAGTTGCACGGGTTTCACCGGTTTGTGCAGAAGATGGAACTGTTGCTGGCGGATGGATTGCACCAATGCCGGATCGGTGTCGCCACTCATCAGCA
>DATLII010000362.1:0-3038 GCA_035539495.1 Dongiaceae bacterium | reverse complement strand
AATTCCTGCTGCTGGCGCACCATGCCCAAGCATTGGTTGTCGAGGATGATGATCTTCACCGGCAATTGATAGCGCTTCAATGTAGCCAATTCCTGAACATTCATCAGAAAGGAACCGTCGCCGCTAACGTTGATCACGCACGTATCTGGTCCCAATGCCAGCTGCGCGCCCAACGCTGCGGGCAGCCCAAATCCCATGGTGCCCAGGCCTCCGCTGCTCAGGTGTTTGCGCGGATGATCAAACGCGTAGAATTGAGCAACCCACATCTGATGCTGCCCGACATCGCAGGTCACGCGAGCGTCAGAGCCGGCAATTTGCGACAGATGCTGAAGAAAAGCCGGCCCTGTAATGCGCCGCTGGAAATAGGGATGCGTATCGGGCGCCGGATATCCGCGTTCAGCCTTGGCCCGACGACACCAGCCACGCCATTCCGCAATCGCCAACGGTGCGTTCAATTCACTGCCCAGTTCATCCAGCAACTGGTTCAGATTTCCCAGCAGGCCGATATCCGTAGTCTTCAGCTTGCCGATCTCAGCAGCATCACAATCCAGTTGAATCACTTTCGCATTCGGCGCAAAACGATCGATTTTGCCGGTGGCGCGATCATCGAACCGCGCACCCACACAAATCAGCAGATCGGCTGCTTGCACCGCTTCATTGGCAGCGCGGGAACCGTGCATGCCCAACATGCCGAGATCCAGACTGAGGTCGTGCTCCCACAATATCCCGGGATTGCCAATACCTTTCAGACTGACCACCTGCGGTATGCCGGTGCGACTGGCAAAGCGGCGCAACGCGGGCAGCGCTTCTGCGGCCATTACGCCGCCGCCACTGTAAAGCAACGGTCTTTTGGCTTGTGCAAGCATTTGCCGCGCTCGCACCAGCTCAGTTGAATCGGCATCCCGTACACGCTTCTTTAAAAGCGTCAGCGGCGAACGCGTCCGGGCTTCATCCAGCGAACTCAACAAAACATCCTTGGGCAAATCGATCAGCACCGGACCCGGGCGGCCCGTCGTGGCCATCGTAATGGCTTCATCCAGAATCGCCGGCAACTGATTTGAATCGGTAACCAGATAACTGTGTTTGACGATGCCCAACGTCATCCCGAGGATGTCGGTTTCCTGAAATGCATCCGTGCCCATCAGCGCACGCGGGACTTGGCCGGTAAGCACCAGTAGCGGAATGGAATCCATATAGGCGTTGGCGATGCCGGTGATCAGATTGGTGGCGCCGGGGCCGGACGTGGCCACGCACACACCCAGGCGGCCGCTGGCTCTGGCGTAACCGTCCGCGGCCAGTGCAGCACCCTGCTCGTGACGACACAGCACATGGCGGATATCACTTTCGAGTAACGCATCGTACAGCGGCATGATGCAGCCGCCCGGATAACCGAAAATCGTATCGATACCGTGGCGCTGCAATCCGGCAATGATGGCCTGGGCGCCATTGCGGGAAAAAGCCTCCAGAATGGCCACCGAGGCCGGGGCTAGTGCATTCATCTTCTGTTTCTCCTAGTGCGTGGGCTTGATTTCATCCACCACCGCAAGCACCGGAGACACAACGAAAAAAGCCCCCGGATCTTGCGATTCGGGGGCTTCTTTTTGAGCGTCGGTTTTTTTAATTCAACCTTGCATGTGTCAGCCCCCGCAGCGGTACCACGACCACCACGACGACTAGGTTAATGACAGATTTCAGCATCAGGTTGAACATATGCAATTCAAGTTTTCCAGTTAAGTGGAGGGAGTCTAGCCGCATCGATACGGAATTGACAACCCCCATTTACAACCTCGATACACATCACAACGTCTGGGGATTCGCCTGCCAGATCGACCAGGTCAGCAGCGATGCAAAACCGACCCATGCCAGATACGGCACCATCAACGCAGACGCCTTTCGGCTATAGCGCCAGAAAACCAGTATCGTTGCCAGGATGAGGACCAACAGAATCAGTATTTCAATGAAGGCGAACTGGCCGAGATGCCATGCGAAAAACAACCAGGACCAGAGCGTATTCGCGCCCAATTGAATCACAAACAATGCCAGTGCGGCTTTCGTATTCCTGTCGGTACGCCAGACCAGCCACGCAGCAACGCCCATCAGGAAATAAAGACACGACCAAACCGGGCCAAACACAAATGCCGGCGGCGCCCAGGTAGGACGCGCGAGCTGTTCGTAAAACGCAGCCGCATCGATCGTTGCCACGGCACCAACGCCAGCCGCAACAAACACCAGCAATAGCCAGCCGAACAGTCCAAACACCTGCACCGCTGTGGAACGCTGCATCATGGTATCTCCTGAAGATCCGAATGCATTACCAACCGGTCAGGCGGGCAGTTGGTTCCCTTCTTCATGATCGATTATCCATATTGCGTTAAACGCTCAAGCGGGACTGTCGGGTGGCGCACCTGCATCGCACTTTTTGCACTCCAGACAGGATCCCAACATGCTCGTTCTACCCGCTTCCGATATAACCCAGGGTCTCTCAAACCAGGGCGGACTGTGGCGCACATGCTGATAATGGCCGCACGCCAATTCCGCCACCCAATGTTGCTCATCATCCTGGTGAAAGCCGGTAATAGGTTGCTGCATCGGACGCTATGCTGGCTGCTGCACAAGCTGAAGTTCGTTACCGGCCGGATCGACGAATGTGGCCAATGTACCACCCCACTCCTGGCGCTCGGGCGCTCCTGTAAAGGAAACATTTTGCGCCATCAGCCGGGTGAACTCGTTCTGTATATTGGGAACCGTGAAAGAAAGTCCGGTAAATCGGCCAACCAGCTCACGCTCCTCTTCTGGCGCGTCGGCGGGCACGGACTCTACAACGAGATCGACAGCGCCCCCACCGAACACGCAGTAGCCATAGATCGCTCCATCCGTCTTCAGTGACAAGCCGAGTGTTTCGGCATAAAACACTTTCGCTGTGGCAATGTCGTTAACGAAGATACGTGCGGTATTCAACTGCATTGTTTATTTCTCCCTGGCAGGCGATAAAAAACTGCTTTCCATCTGGGCATGCAAATCGAAATAGTGCAAAAACC
>DATLII010000361.1:0-4308 GCA_035539495.1 Dongiaceae bacterium | reverse complement strand
CTGAAAAACATGCCGGTGACAGAATTGAAGATCGATCGCAGTTTCGTGATGAAGCTCGACAGTCAGGAAGACGACCAGATCATCGTCAAATCCACCATCGACCTGGCCCACAGTTTCGGGCTGGAGATTGTGGCGGAAGGCGTGGAGAACGCCGCCGCTCTGCAATTGCTGCAGCAATGGGGCATCGATTGGGTGCAGGGTTATTTCTTCAGCCGTCCCCTACCCGCTGGCGAAGTGCTGCCCTGGGTTATCCAGTTCACTGCCGGCCAGGTTGTTTCGGCCACTCGCTAAACCCCGCCTATACTCAACTCGAACCCACCTTCCTTCGTGGAGCAAGTCCATGTCGATGAGCAAGGGATTTGCCGCGCTGCTGCTGTGCGCACCCGCCACTTTGGCCTGGGCCGGCAGCGGCAAACTGCAGGAAACCGCCGGCGTAACCCAGATCGAAGGTAGTAGCGGCGGTGGCCTGGTGCCCTGGGCTACCTTGGCCGGCTATGACAGCCGCGATGAAACGTCCGCCAGCGTATTCGCCACCCGCGTCAGTACCGATGACTACCGTCTGTTTTCCTGGGGAGCCGCCTTTGGCTGGAATGACCGCGTCGAATTATCCGCCACGCACCAGACGTTCGATCTCACGGAAACCGCCTTCGAAATCAGCCAGAACGTCATCGGCGCCAAAGTGCGTGTGTATGGCGATGTCATTTATTCCGCCTGGCCCCAAGTCAGCGTCGGCGCGCAATACAAGGAATTACTGGACACCACGCTGGCAGAAGCTGTGGGCGCAGAGGATTTCGATAACGGTACCGATTTTTATGTAGCCGCGACCAAAGCACATCTGGGCGCGTTTTTTGGCTACAACCTGGTGTGGGATTTGACATTGCGCGGCACCAAGGCCAACCAGTTCGGCCTGCTGGGATTTGGCGGCGATCAGAATGACAGTTATGAAATCATGGGTGAAGGATCGCTGGCGGTATTGCTGAGTCGGTCGTTCGCACTGGGCGTGGAATATCGGCAAAAGCCGGACAATCTGGGCTTTGCCGAGGAAGAAGACGCAGCGGATATCTTCCTCGCCTACATTCCCAACAAGCAGTTCAACCTCACCGTCGCCTGGGTGGACCTAGGCTCTATCGCCGGCTCCGACAAACAGACCGGCCCTTACGTTTCCCTGACCGGATACCTGTGGTGATTGCCATGAACGCTTATTCCCGCCTGCTGCTTGCTGTGCTGTTTATATTTCCACTGGCGCTGACCGGTTGCCAGAGCCTGTCCGGTTCGCAAACGCCCGGTTCTCAAACACTGTACGACGAACTGGGCGGCCAACCGGTGATCGAAAAGATCGCTGACAACTTCATCAACGAAATCAGCTTCGACCAGAAAATCTCAGCGCATTTCAAGGATACCGATATCGACCGCTTTCGCGCCAAACTGATCGAGCAGCTGTGCAATGTCAGTGACGGCCCCTGCGAGTACACCGGCGACAGCATGCTGGACGTGCACCAGAAAATGAACATCACCGAGAACGAGTTCAACCGCACGGTGGACCTGCTGATCAATGCGATGACCCAGGCTGGTGTGTCTCATCGTACCCAGAACAAATTGATCGCGCGGTTGGCGCCGATGCGGCCGGATATCATTTATCACTAAAAATTGATGTCAGAATACTGCTGCATTGATCGGCAACAACACCGATCAATGCAGCCGAGACCGCCACGACCGCTGACAAGGCTGATACGGCAGATTCAAAAAGCGGCCGATCAACTGTTCGCGCAAATGCTCATCCTCCAGACACGACTGCAGTTCCGACGCGCAACTCGCATCCTCTGTACAGGAAAAGCAATTCAGGCAATCCCCCGCCATCTGCAGCGCATGCCGCGCTTCGCATTGATGGCCCATGTGCTGCAGTACGTTCGACAGATAAATGGCCGACAGCGTGACCTGCGCCATCGCATCAGCGCGGGCTTGCACATTTTTCGCCAGGCGAATTTTGGCCAGATCAAACGCACTGCCGACGAAAGATGCCGCTTTACTCCAATCACTGCAGCTGTAGCAGACGCCTGCTGAATGCATCCAGGCATTCCACTGCTCCATCAAATGTTCATCGGGCTGCTGGGCATAAATCCTTTCGTGCTTGAAACAGAGAAAACGCATGGGAACCTCCTTCGCTGGATATCTTTAGATGATAATGATTATCATTCATAAAGCAACAGGAAGTTAGCGGGTTTTTCCACTTTTTGCAGGCACACACGTTTTGCGCGTAGAAACGCAAAAGGCGACCGCGAGGCCGCCTTTTTTTCTGCTTGCTGGAATAATTGAGCGAATCAGAACTTGTAGCGCACGTTACCCAGCACGATACGACGCTCACCGTAGCCGCAGTCGCCTCTGCCAAGCGCGTCAGTGCCCCGACACCAGGATACATAGGTCTTGTCGCCCAGGTTCTTACCGTCCACGCTGAAATCCCAATTGGCGTACTCATAGCCCACCATGGCGTCATACAGCGATACCGATGGCACATGGGACGTTTCGCCAGCACCTACTACATCGCCGGTGTAACGCGCGCCCAAACCAGCGCGTAGACCATTGGCGAAATTGTATTTGGCCCAGGTGGACGCCAGTTCTTCCGCTGTTGATGTCAGGCGGAAACCGGTGCTCTGATCATCCGCATCAAACCGGGAGTAGTTGACCAGCCACTCGAAACGATCCCAGCGTTTTTTCACTTCGGCTTCCCAGCCATCCACGGTCGCGCCCGTCTGCTCCACGCCTTGAGGTACAGTGGCGGACTGCACAACCCGTTTCTCCTGCTCGATGTCGAACCAGGCGAATGCCACCGACAGATCGTTTTGCAACGACAGGTACTTGATACCCGCTTCTTTCTGTTTGCCGGTGGTGGGTTCCAGCAGACCCAAACTGGCTCCGGTACCCAAGTTCGGCACGAAAGATGTGGAGTAGCTGATATAAGGCGAAATGCCGGAATCGAAACGGTACATCAAACCGATACGGCCTGTGGTTTCTTTATCCTCGCGCTCTGACTCTGTTCCGTTAACCAGAATAGAGATCGTGCGCGCTTCGTCGCGTCGAACCGAGGTGGACACCACCACTTTGTCGATTTCCATGTGATCGACGACGTAAAAACCGGTTTGCAGAATCTTACTGTCGGGTGTGTCAACGCCAGTGAGAGCAGGCACATAGCCATACACCGGATCGTACACGTTGAACATGCCACCGGTTTCGACGGGCGCCACATCAGTGTTGATGGAAACGTAATTCCACTCCTCCCACACCGCGTCCTGCTGATCCGCACCCACAGCCAGAGTATGCTTCGTCACACCCAGATCGAAGCGGCCTTCAAAGCGGGAATCGACGCTAAAAACATCCGTTTCGCGATTGGCGGTATGGTAGGTTTTGTCGATATTACCTGCATCGTCAGGCAAATCGCGCACCATCGTGTAGCTCTCGCGGGTTTCAGCACGGGTATCCGTCTGCCGTGCAGTAGTAGCGAAATCCCACTGATCTGAAATGCGCTGTTCGAAAAACAGGGTGTAGTCGGTGCGATCCTGATCGTAACGGTCCCAGCTTGGCTCGCCGGCAAAACGCTTCGTGGGAATCTGGCCCCGCGGCGCGGAATCCAACGTGCCTTTTTGCGGCAAAAATTGCGCGGAAACAGCACTGTCATTTTCCTGATGGTTCATCAGCAAGGTGACCTTGGTACCAACCAACGGTTTCCAGGTCAGCGACGGCGCGACGACTTTGGCATTATCATCGACATAATCCACCTGAGTACCGCTATCTCGCTCCAACGCGACTAATCGATACAACCATTTACCATCTTCGGTCAGCGGGCCGGTCACATCAGCGGCCAGTTGCTTGCGATCGAAGCTGCCCACTTGCGCCCACACTTCCCCTTTCTGCGTTTCCTCTGGCAGTTTCGATACGGCATTGATAATGCCGCCCAGCTCCGCCTGTCCATACAGCACCGACGAAGGGCCTTTCAACACTTCGATACTGTCCAGCATGTACACTTCGGTGCGCGGCGCATTATAGAAGCCGTAAATGGAGCGCAGGCCGTCCTGATATTTGGAAACCGCCAGCCCCCGCACCGACGTCCAATCGCCCCGCGTATCGAACCCAAACTGACCTGAATAAACACCCGCAGAATACAGCAGCGCATCCTGAATATTTTTGGCGCCCGTGTCCTGAATGAATTGCTTATCTACCACCGTAATGGACGCAGGCGTGTCCTGCACCGGCACACTGGTCTTGCCAACTTTTGCGGGACGTTCCTGGTTGATAAAGGTTTCATCGGTGTGTTGG
>DATLII010000360.1:0-7535 GCA_035539495.1 Dongiaceae bacterium | reverse complement strand
ATTCTGTTGATGGTGGGCGAAACCACATTCCTTGCCCTGCTAGTGCTATTGATATTGCGCTGGTGCTTTTGAATTTTCACTGTGATGAGTTGACCGAACATGAACGCTGCTACTCACCTTTCCGCTCTGGAGCACAAAATCGAGCCTCACCAGAAACTGATTTCGGTTACCGACCAGAACACCGTCATTACGTATTGCAATGAAGATTTCGCCAAGGCCGCGGGTTACACCCAGGACGAGCTGATTGGAAAACCGCATAGCATCGTCTCTCATCCCGACATGCCCAAGGCCATTGCAGAGAGCATGATCGCTCACCTGAAGGCAGGTAAGTGCTGGATGGGCATCGTCAAAAACCGCAACAAAGAAGGCGGCTATTACTGGACCGACGCGTATGTCACGCCCATTTTTCAGAATGGTGCGCTGTGCGGATTCGAATCGGTGCGGGTACGTCCCACCGATGAACAGGTGCATAGAGCAGAAGCGTTGTATGCACGTCTGCGCGACAACAAAAAAGTCGCTTCCTGGCAAGCCAAACTCGGCCGCGCCGTTCGATTCGCATGGCTGCCCACTGTCATTGCCGGCACTACGTTGATCGCAAGCTCACTGGACAGCACCTGGCTGCTGCCCTGCACGCTGGCCGTGTTGCCCTTTGTGCAAGCCGGCTTCGCCCGACGCGGAATGCGACAGATTTTCCGGCAGATCCTGCGCGGGACCGAAGGCACCTTCGACGACAAGCTCATCGCCAGCACGTATTCCGATTTGAATGGCATCGCCGCGAAACTGACCTTGGTGCTCGCCAGTGAAAGAGCGCGCACCCGCACCGTACTCAGCCGCCTGCAGGACTACGCAACACGCACCGCCGTGATGTCGGCGGAAAGTGGCAAGCTGTCGGAAAAAGCCGACATTGCCGTGCGTCAACAACAGCAGGACAGCGACATGGCAGCGGTGGCGATGCATGAAATGGCCACCGCCATTAGCCAAGTCTCATCCCATGTTTGCCAAACCGCCGATGAAGCACGGCAAGTCAATCAGCTGGCGCAGACCGGTTTGCATGAAGCGAGCGAAACCCGCAAGGTCATCGAACGGCTGATGGCCACCATGCAGGACATCGGTACCTCGGTGACGGATGTTGCGCATCAATCTGCCACCATCCAGCAAGCGGCCAACATGATCAGCGACATTTCCAAGCAGACCAATCTGTTGGCACTGAACGCGGCGATCGAAGCGGCCCGCGCTGGCGAGCAAGGGCGCGGTTTCGCTGTGGTGTCCGACGAAGTGCGCGCACTCGCCTCCCGTACACGGGAATCGACCGAAATCATTCAGAAAATCATCGGCGAACTTCAGACAGTAGCGGAAAGATCCGTGGAGGTTGTGCGTCAGGGCGGTAGCCAGGCCCAGATCAGCGTTCAGCAGGTCATCAATACGCAGAATGCGCTGATGGGAATCGGTGGCGCAGTCGGCCGCATCGACCAGATGGCTCAGCAGATGGCCGCCACTTCGGACGAACAGGCCCGCGTTGCCGAGGACATCTCGGGGCAGCTTTCCCGCATTGCGGAAACCGCCCAGGGTAACGCGGAGCTGACTACTCGCACCTCCAAATTGGGGCGTGATCTGGACGGCACCGCGGACGCCCTACATGCCTTGGTAGCCCGCTTCAACCACTGACAAAACACTGTTCAATTTTTAGGCTAACGTCAATAGGGCCTCTTGCGCAGACTTCACCGGTTTGCGCCTCCCCCATTCGTCGCCTGGCGATGGGCTAACCATTTATTTCACCGAGCAATTTGCCGTCCGCACGCGCCGCTGGCGCCAGCCATCAACTGCCCTTAATCGAGAGAAATTTGTCGTCAAATGAAAATCATATGACGCCAAAAGCTAAATGCCGCACCTGCCCAATACCCTATTTTTCTAACCAAGAGTCAGAAAAAACACGCGCAGTGACTCATCAGTTAGAGGTATTTCAGAAGTGACATCACCGGCTGTTTCATCAACCATCTTGATCGTTCCCGGTCTGCGTGACCATGTGGAAGATCATTGGCAAACACTGCTGGCAGCTCGCTTGCCAAAAGCGCGCATCGTGCCGCCGCTGGAAACCAATAAGCTGAATTGTCGCGCCCGGGTCGACGCCATCCAGTGCGTCATGGATGCAATCAAAGGCCCCATCATCCTGGTGGCCCACAGCGCCGGTTGCCTTATGTTGGCACATTGGGCCTCGCTCTACCGCCGCCCTATCAAAGGCGCGCTGCTGGTGACACCGCCGGATCTTTACGCCAACTGGCCGGAAAACTATCCGTCGTCCATGTCCCTGCGTGACAACGGCTGGGCACCACTGCCACGTCGCGCGTTGCCGTTCCGCAGCATCGTCATCGCCAGCACCAACGATCATCTGGCCGAATTCGACGCCGTCAAAGCGATGGCCGAAGACTGGCACGCCGATCTGGTCAATCTCGGCCCGGTCGGTCACCTCAATCCCGCATCCGGTTACGGCCCCTGGCCGCAAGCGGAAGTCTTCATCCACATGCTGGATCAAACGTGAATTCCATCGCCAAGGCAGCGCGTCATCTGCCTTGCCATGGAGAGCACTCGACATTCCTTCACCTAATCCGATAACAAAAACGGAAGCAGTCCTATGAAGAAGTTGTATCTATCGACCGCTGTTCTGATCGGTATGGGTCTGGGCATCAACGTAGACCAGGCTCAAGCCATCGAAATCAATACAGGCAACAACGATTTCAGCGTGCGCTTCGACAACACCGTCAAAGCGAGTTACGGACAACGGATGGAAAGCAGGGACAAAGCTATCGCCGACACCGCCAACTACAACGATGGCGATCTGAATTTTGCCAACACCGACGCCGTGACAGAGCGCGTTGATCTGTTGTCGGAATTGGATGTCGTGTACCAGGACAAAATGGGTTTCCGTATCAGCGCCGCTGGTTGGTATGACCACGCTTACAGCAATCCGGGCAATCATGAAAATCCTTATCCCGGATTGGCCGACAATGCCGGCAATCTGGTAATGGCCGGACCAACACCACCCGCCGGCACGCCTGCACCATTACCCGGATTCAGCAACCGCGTTGCCTACACCAAAGGGCTGAGCAATTTTGCTGAACGCTATTACAACGGACCGTCTGGTGAACTGCTCGACGCTTTTGTTTTCTACAACACCGACATCGGTGAATCGCTGCTGAGCATGAAGGCCGGTCGTCACACCCAGTTCTGGGGTGAGACGCTTTTCAACGCAACCAACGGCATTAACTACGGCCAGTCAGCATTGGATCTGGGCAAGCTGTACAGCGTACCCGGCACCGAAGCCAAAGAACTTTTCATTCCCCGCAGCCAGCTGTCGACGTCGTTGACGCTGACGCCAGAGCTGACCGTGGGCGCGCAATATTTTCTGGAATTCCAGAACTCCCGTTTCCCGGAAGGTGGCACCTATTGGGGCCCTTACGACATGATGCTGGATGGCGGTGAAATTTTTTGGCTGCCGATTCCCTCGCTCAACGTGTTCTCCGCCGTGCCCCGCGGCAACGATATCACGCCGAGTAACCAGGGCGATTATGGCGTGATGACGTCCTGGAGCCCGCAATGGCTGGACGGCACTCTGGGCTTTTTCTATCGCAATACGTCTGATCCGCTGCCGTTCCTGGTGGTGAATGCGCCCAACTTGCACAAACCCGGACTGGCGGGCTTGCCCGGCCTCGAATACATCACCACCTACGGCGATGACATCGATATCTATGGCATCAGCCTGTCGAAAAACGTCGGCCCCGTCAGCGTCGGTTTGGATATCAACTATCGCGAAAACATGACACTGGCCAGCAACTTCACCACCATCAACCCGGTTGCGTATGGTCTGTTTAAAGATACCGTCAGAGGCTCCAACATTATTGGTGAGATGCCGGAAAGCGGCGAAACCGGAGTAGCCCGCGGCCAAACTCTGCATGTGGTATTAAATGGTTTGGTGACCTTCGGCAACACCCCACTGTGGGATGCATCCGTGCTGGCAGTGGAAGGCGCACTGACCCATTTGAACGAAGTCAACGAAGCCGAACAAACCTTCAAGGGTTACTACACCTATAACGGCATCGATGAAGTCACCACCGACGCTTACACCCTGGCGTTCAGCTTCACCCCCACCTGGTATCAGGTATTCCCTGGCCTGGATATGTCGATGCCCATCAGCGCCAACGGCGGTCTGAAAGGCAACTCGGCTGTCCAATTCGGCGGCAACGAAGAGGCAGGCAGCTTCTCCGTCGGCGTCGGCGCCGATCTCTATCTGAAATACAAATTCGATCTCAAGTATGTGGATGCTTTCGGCCATCTCGCGACGTGCGAAACCGGTACCGATAACAACACACCAGGCGCCAATGGCAGCTATCAGTGTATTCGCGGCCAGATCACATCGCAGGGCGGCCTGGCGCCGCTGCTGCAGGATCGCGGCATGGTAGTCGCAACCTTCAAGACGACGTTTTAATCGCAAGCGCAGGAGATCACACAATGCAATCATTGAATAAAACATGGCTGCCGAAATGTCTGGTGATGGCGCTGGCAACCACGCTGACCGCCAACGCATACGCTGCAGTATCACCTGATGAAGCGGCGAAGCTGGGTAACAGCCTGACTGGCGTCGGCGCCGAGAAAGCGGCCAATGCCGATGGCTCCATTCCGGAATACGCCGGTGGTTTGACCACCGCACCGGCGGACTTCAAGGCAGGCAGCACGTTCCGCCCTAACCCGTTTGCCAGCGAGAAACCGCTGCTGGTCATCGACGCGAAAAATCTGGAGCAATATCGCAATCAGCTGTCAGCCACCACGGCTGAACTGATCAAGCGTTTTCCCAGTTACCGCGTCGATGTTTATCCCACTCACCGCACGGCTGCGCTGCCGCAAGCCAATCTAAACAACACCGCGAAAAATGCCGTCAACGCACACGCAACCAAAGACGGCCTGGTGCTGGAAAATGTATTGCCCGGTGTACCGTTCCCAATTCCGCAATCCGGCAGTGAAGCCATGTGGAATCACCTGCTGCGTTATCAAGGCGCAACGATCGAAAACAAATACGATTCCTGGAACGTGGACGCTGCCGGTGTCGCCACCCTGGCCACCAGCGGCACAGCTTTCATCGACTATCCCATCTACCAGGACATGAACAAGGTGGTAACGGGCGATGACATCTATTACCGCTCCAAAATCTACTATTCCGGCCCTGCTCGCCGCGCCGGCGAAGCGTTGATGGTGCAGGACGCTGCCGATCCTCTGCAGCAACCCCGCCGCGCCTGGCAATACCTGCCCGGACAACGCCGCGTGAAACTGGCGCCCAGCTTGGCGTACGACACGCCCAATCCGGGCACAGCAGGCTCTTCCACCTTCGATGACATTTTCGTTTTCAGCGGTGCTCTCGATCGCTTCGATTGGAAGCTGGTGGGCAAGCAGGAAATGATGGTGCCGTACAACACCTACGCACTGACATATGTCGATGCAGCAAAAAAATTAACAACACCGAATCATCTGGCGCCGGATTTCGTGCGCTGGGAAAAGCATCGGGTATGGGTGGTTGAGGCGACGTTGAAAGAAGGCAAACGCCATATCTACAACAAGCGCCGCTTCTACCTGGACGAAGATAGCTGGGTGGCTCTGGCATCGGATGAGTATGACGCTCGCGGACAACTGTATCGCGGCTCCTACGCTTTCCCGACTCAGAGCTACGACAAGGCTATTTTCGATTCCACTCCGCACATGGTGTACGACCTCATCGGCGGCACCTATAACATCAACGGCGTGGTCGGCCCGTACGGCGGTATCAGTTATATCGAACCGCTGACTGCCGCCAAGTGGTCGCCGCAATCTCTCGCGGGTGCAGGCATCCGCTGAACGGGTTCTGCTGTCTGGATCGGTTGAAAGGCCGATCCAGATAACGGCCAGAACAGCATCCACTCTTTCGAGACAGCCTCTATGCATTACTGCCGAAAAATCCTGGTGACCGCCATTTGCCTTGTGCTGGTGTTGTATCCCTTGACCGTGTTGAGTGCGGAGTTTGTGGACGCACTCGATCTGCCGGCAAAAATGTCGCCGCTTGCAGGCCACAGCATGCTGACGGATGTAGCTCGCGCTGGAACCCGCATGGTGGTTGCCGGCACCCGCGGTCACATTCTGTTGTCCGATGATGGCGGACAAAATTGGCGTCAGGCCAGCGTACCCGTCAGCTCCGATCTCACCGCTATTTATTTTCCCGATTCAAACCACGGCTGGGCTGTGGGCCATGACGGTGTTGTGTTGCGCAGCACTGACGGTGGTTCATCCTGGGTTCGTCAACTCGACGGTCGCCAGCTTGGTACATTGATGTCGAATTACTACAGCGCACTGGTAGCAGCAAGCCCCGACGATGAATTGTATGCGTCACTGTTGGATGAATCCCAGCGCATGATCACAGAAGGTGCCGACAAACCGTTTCTGGATGTCTGGTTCGAAAACGAAAAGCGCGGCTATATCGTGGGCGCGTTCAATCTGATTTTTCGCACCGACGACGGCGGCCAACATTGGGAACCACAACAACACCTCGTCGACAATCCATCGGCTTTTCACCTCAATGCCATTACGCAGGCGGGCGCCGAATTATTTCTGGCGGGTGAGCAAGGATTACTGCTGAAGTACTCCGCCACCACCGGACGCTTCGAAGCACTGCCCTCGCCTTATGAAGGCACGTTCTTCGGCTTGCTCGGCCGACCCGACCAAATTGTAGCGTACGGATTGCGCGGCCACGCCTATCGCAGCAGCGACAACGGACAAACCTGGAAGACCATCGACACTGGCACCAATGTGAGTCTCACCGCCGCCGCCAGCGACTCCCGCGGTCGCCTCTTCCTCTTCAGTCAGGCCGGTCAGACATTGATGAGCTGGGACAACGGCGTTCGCTTTGTTCCGCAGAAAACGCACAGTGCCTACCCGATAGCCGGTGCCGCCACCAATCTCAATGGCAGCCTGATATTGGTCGGCGCGCGCGGTACGCACAAGCAATTCGTTCCTTTCCGGGAATAACAAAAAAGGTAAAGAAATATGGGCAACGTAGAGCAAGGCACACCTACTCCAGTTCCCACCCTGCGTGAATTCGATCTCAACAGCGGCAATCTTCTGGAACGGATTATCTTCAATCATCGTCTGCTGTTGCTAGCTGCTATTGCCTGCGTCACGCTGATCCTGGGCTACATGGCCGTCACCCGGCTGGAACTGAAACCCGGCTTCGAAAAGATGATTCCCCAGAATCATCCCTACGTTCGCAATTTTATGGAAAACCGCGCTGCACTGCGGGGTCTGGGTAACTCAGTGCGCGTGGTGGTGGAAACCATGTCCGGCGATATTTTCGATCCCCGCTATATGAGCGTGCTGAAACAGGTCAACGACGAACTGTTTCTTGCCAAAGGCGTCGACCGCGCCTGGATGAAATCGCTCTGGACACCGAGCGTGCGCTGGACCGAAGTCACCGAAGAAGGATTTCAGGGCGGCCCCGTCATGCCGGACAACTATGACGGCTC
>DATLII010000359.1:0-7521 GCA_035539495.1 Dongiaceae bacterium | reverse complement strand
CGCCGCATCTACACAGACTGTAATCCAACTGAGGTAAATATGAGCTTTTTCATCTCTGACGCGTTAGCCGATTCCGCTGCTGCAACTGCTCCGGGAGGCAATCCGCTGAGTTTCTGGGGCATGATGATTTTTATGGTGGTGATCTTCTACTTCATGATCATCCGCCCCCAGTCCAAACGGAACAAGGAACACAAAAATCTGCTAACCAGTCTGGCCAAAGGCGATGAAGTGGTTATCACCGGTGGCATGCTGGGCAAAGTTACCAAGGTGACAGACGATTTCGTGGTGGCCGAAGTGGCACCCAACGTCGAAATCTCTTTCCAGAAAAGCGCCATTACCGCCACGTTGCCGAAGGGCACCTTGAAAAATATCTGATGCCACTGATGACGGAGGTTCAACCTCCGCCAGTCAGGGCTGACGTCAACCATCAGGACCGACGAAAAAAGTAGGGCTCACACAATGCTGAACAAGCATCCCATCTGGAAAGACCTGTTGGTGGTGGCGCTCGCCATCTTCGGGTTCATCTATGCGCTTCCCAACCTGTATCCGGACGATCCGGCCTTGCAGATCACCGGCGCCAAAGCTGGCATCGAAACCCGTCAGGAGATTCTGGATGCAGCCGTGACAGCCGTGAAGGACGCGGGCCTCACGGTGAAGCAGGCGGAGCTGGAGGAAAAATCCGGCCTGATCCGCTTCAATCACGTGGATGATCAGCTGGAAGCCCTCGCCAAGGTGAAAGCGGCATTGGATGTTCGCTTCAACGGCGAGTACGTGGTGGCTCTGAACCTGGCGCCGACAACGCCGAACTGGCTGCAGACATTGCACGCCGGCCCCATGAAGCTGGGTCTGGATCTGCGCGGTGGCGTGCACTTCCTGATGGAAGTGGATATGGATAAAGCGCTGTCCAACCGCCTCAACAATACGGTCAACGGCATCCGCGATCGCTTCCGTGAAGACCGCATCCGCGCCAAGACGCTGCGTCATGTGGAAGGCCAGCCGGTGATCGAAATCGTCTTCAGCGATGCGTCCATGCTTGAAAAGGCCCACGCCCTGCTGCGCAAGGAATTCCGTGATTTTCTGGTGGAGGAGCGCGTAGAGGGTGGCGACACTCTGCTGACGCTGTCACTTAGCGAACAATCGTTGAAAGACATCCACGATTACGCGGTGGACCAGAACCTTACCTCGATCCGCAATCGAGTCAATGAATTGGGCGTATCCGAGCCGGTGGTGACCCGGCAGGGCGCTGATCGCATCGTGATTCAACTGCCCGGCATTCAGGACACCGCCGCCGCCAAGCGCATCATCGGTCGCGCCGCCAACCTGGAATTCCGCATGGTGGACGCCAAGGACAGCGGGATTAGCACATCGCGCGCGCCGGCTGGCACTGAATTTATTCAGGTACGCAATTCACCGCGCCAGGTTCTGTTGAAGAAGGAAAACATCGTTACCGGCGAGAACGTCATCGACGCCAAGCCCAATTACGATCAGAACGGCTTACCTATGGTATCCGTCACTCTGGATAACGCAGGCGGGCGCCGCATGATGCGCAACACCACCGAGCACCTGAAAGAGCAGATGGCGGTGTTGTTCATCGAGTCCAAGCCGGAAGTCCGCACCACGATGGTGAATGGACAGCCGGTGGAGAAAACGATCACCCGTGAAACCCGTGAAGCCATCAGCGTCGCCACCATCCAGGGCGTATTCGGTTCGCAGTTCCAGATTACCGGTCTCGATAATTATGAAGAAGCGCAGGAACTGGCGTTGTTGATGCGGGCCGGCGCACTGGCCGCGCCTATGTATTTTGTCGAGGAACGCACGCTTGGCCCCAGCCTGGGCGCTCAGAACATCGAGTCTGGTATCAACTCGCTGGTATGGGGCTTTGTCATGGTATTGGCCTTCCTGCTGGTGGTTTACAAAATGTTCGGCGTATTCGCCAGTATCGCGTTGCTGATGAACCTGCTGCTGCTGGTGGCCTGCATGTCGCTGCTGGGTGCTGTGCTGACGCTGCCCGGCATGGCCGGTATCGTGCTGACCCTGGGCATGGCGGTGGACGCCAACGTGCTGATCTTCGAACGGATCAAAGAGGAAATGCGTAATGGTATGTCGCCGCACGCATCGATTCATGCTGGCTTCAACCGCGCCTGGATCACGATCCTGGATTCCAACGTAACCACCCTGCTGGTGGGACTGGTGTTGTTCTCCTTGGGCTCTGGTCCGGTGAAGGGCTTCGCCGTCACCCTGTGTATCGGCATCCTGACCTCGATGTTCACGTCGGTGACCGTCAGCCGCACGCTCATCAATCTGTTCTATGGCGGGCGTCCGCTGAAAAATCTGAGTATCTGAGGAATCCGCCATGGCATTAAAACTGAATTTCGATTTTATGAAAGTCCGCCATATCATGGCGGGCATCTCTGCTGCGGCTGTGGTGCTGTCGATCGTGTTGATGATGGTCCAGTTCCTGGAGTTAGGACTGGATTTTACCGGTGGTACTCAGATCGAAGTGGAATTCACGGTGCCGGCCGATTTGGATCAGATCCGAGAGAAGCTTTCCGCCAGCCCCTATGCGGACGCGGTGGCACAGCATTTTGGCCGTCCTGAGGAATTGCTTGTGCGGGTGCCGCCGGTTGCTGGCGAAAACAAAGACGTGATTGGCCACGCCATTCATGACTTGCTCAAGCAGATTAATCCGGATGCCCAGCTCAAGCGGATCGAATTCCTGGGGCCTCAGGTGGGCGACGAACTACGCGATAAGAGCGGCTTGGCCATGCTGGTGTCGTTCGGCATCATCATGATCTACATGTCGATCCAGTTCCGCTTCAAGTTCGCAGTCGGCGGTGTGGTGGCGCTGGTACACGACGTGATTCTCACCTTCGGCTTTTTCTCGCTGACGCGACTGACATTCGATCTGACAGCGCTTGCCGCGGTACTGACTGTTATCGGTTACTCGATCAACGACAAGATCGTGGTGTATGACCGCATTCGTGAGAACGTGCGCAAGTTGCGGACCGATTCCATGCTGGAAGTGATCAACGTGTCGCTTAACGAAACGCTGAGCCGTACCATCATGACGGGTACTACGGTGTTAATGGTGTTGGTGGTATTGGCGCTGTTGGGCGGTGAAATGATTTTCGGTTTCGCCATTGCGCTGTTGGTGGGTGTGATCGTAGGTACCTATTCATCGATCTTCGTTGGCAGCTACCTGCTGCTGGTGCAGAAGCTGACGCGCGAGGATTTCCTGGATCGGGAAAAGCCGGTCGACGACGTGCCCTGACGCATACTGCATACGTGCAAACGCCCGCCCTTGCATTGCAGGGGCGGGCGTTTGTATTTCAGGTGTCTGGAAAGTTCAGCGATCTAGGCGTTGGTCGAGCGCATTCAACGCTGGTTTAACGCCGGTCAAAAGGACGCTGATGCTCAGGGCGAGTACGGGCCGGGTCGCGCTGGATGGGAATCGGCTTCAGCTCCAATTCCTGGTATTGCTGGTTGGGCAGGCTCAGGCTTTGGAAAAAGGCCAGCAGCGAAGCTTTCAAATCTTGCCAGTTCATACAGAAGCCCTCTTGGCATAGGGGCGCAAAACAGCCCCGACGTTTTCAGTATAGACCAGGTGGAGGGTGTTCCGGCTAGACCTGGATCATTGAATCTTCCGTCGGGGACGATAGTCTTGGCCAATCAATGGCTTCCGGGCGAATTATTTCGGCAGGTGAGGGTGGATGGTCTGCAGCATGGCTTTGAATAGCTTGGGTGGGGCGCAGACCACGTTGCCTGAGCTGAGGTGGTCCATGCCGCCTTTGAGGTCCCCGATCAGGCCGCCGGCCTCGGTCACCAGCAGCGCGCCGCCGGCGATGTCCCATTCGCTCAGGCCAAATTCCCAGAAACCGTCATAGCGGCCAGCGGCCACGTAGGCCAGATCCAGGGAGGCTGCACCGGCGCGGCGGATACCGGCGGTTGCGCGGGAGAAATCGGTGAACATGCCCATATAGGAATCGAATATACGATTCTGGTCAGGGCGGAAGGGGAAGCCAGTGGCAAGCAGGGCGCCTTCCAGCTTGGAGCGGCTGGTGACGCGGAGACGGCGGCCATTTAGCTGGGCGCCACGGCCGCGGGCAGCAGTGAATTCTTCTTTGCGGATCGGGTCCAGCACCACGGCCACTTCCAGCTGGCCTTTGATCTTCAGGGCGATGGAGATGGCGAAGTGGGGAACGCCATGGATGAAGTTGGTGGTGCCGTCCAGGGGATCGATCACCCACACATAATCCTTTTCTTCTCCCACGCCCTCCACCAGGCCGTTTTCCTCGCCCAGGAAACTGTGATGATGATAGCGTTTGCGCAGACCGTCGATGATTCGCTCTTCCGAGGCCCGATCCACCTTGGTGACGAAGTCGTTGGCGCCCTTGGCTTCCACGTCGACCAGATCCACTTGCTCGAAGGCCTTCGAGATCATGTCGCCAGTGGTACGGGCAACGCTCAATGCAGTATTCAGCAGCGGATGCATGGTGGTGGATTCCTTTTAATTAAAGAGCGGGTGGTTCGGGGTGGCGCATCATACCAGACCGCCGGCGGAAGCAAAATCTGATACCATTTCGCCCCCTTTCAGCCTTTGCGAGCCGACCTAGCGATGCAGATGCTCGACCGCCTGCGGATCGTGATGATCCACACCAGTGACTCCGGCAACATTGGCGCCGCCGCCCGGGCCATGAAAACCATGGGCTTGCAGCAATTGGTGCTGGTTCAGCCGGATGAATTCCCCACCGCCAAGGCCACCGCGCGGGCTTCTGCCGCAGCGGACCTGCTGCACCGCGCCCGGGTAGTGCAGACCCTGGATGAAGCCATCGGCGACTGCCAGCTGGTACTCGGCACCAGCGCCCGCCTGCGTACCATCCCCTGGCCGCTCATTGATCCCCGCCAGGCATCAGAGCGTGTCGCAAATGAGCCTGAAGGTGCCGATATTGCCATTCTGTTTGGCCGAGAAGACGCTGGATTGACCAACGAAGAACTGCGACGCTGTCACTTCCACATCTGCATTCCGGGCAACGAGGAATACTCGGTGCTCAATGTGGCCGCCGCGATTCAGGTCATCAGCTATGAAATGCGCATGACGGCCCTGGCCCGGCAGGCGGGTGGAGCGGCTTCGGACCTCTCTGGTTTGCAAGCCTTGGGCATGCAACAGTGGGACGAGCCGCTGGCGTCGGCGGAGGATCTCGAGCGGTTCCTCAAGCATTTCGAGGAAACCCTGCTTGAGATCGACTTCTTCGACCCACATAACCCTAAACAGCTGCTCACCCGGCTGCGGCGCTTTTTCTTGCGCACCCGCATGGATCGGTTGGAATTGAATCTGCTGCGCGGCGTGCTCTCGACGGTGCAGAAGCGGGTGAAAGAGCGAAGCTGATAGTTTGAAGCTGAGAGTTTGAGAGTTAAGGAATCGCCATGTTCGAGCGTGTTCGAGAAGACATTCAGTCGGTATTTCACCGGGACCCGGCTGCCCGCACCAGTCTGGAAGTGCTGCTCAACTATCCCGGTCTGCACGCGGTGTTTTTCCACCGCCTGTCACATCGGTTGTGGAATATGGGATTCAAACTGCTGGCCCGTTGCGTGTCCAGCTTTGCGCGTTGGATGACGGGAATCGAAATTCACCCCGGTGCGACCATCGGCCGCCGCTTTTTCATCGATCACGGCATGGGGGTGGTGATTGGCGAAACCGCCGAAGTGGGTGACGACGTTACCCTTTATCACGGTGTGACCTTGGGTGGTACCACCTGGAATAAAGGCAAGCGCCACCCGACGCTGGGTAATGGTGTCGTGGTCGGGGCGGGGGCCAAGATTCTGGGCCCTATCACGGTGGGCGACAACGCCCGGGTGGGTTCCAACGCCGTGGTCACCAAGGACGTGCCGCCGGAAGCCACTGTGGTCGGGATTCCCGGCCGTATCATCTGCAAGGACGACGATGCCGACTGCCGTGAACGCCAGCGCCAGGCCATGGCGGACCGGGTAGGTTTCGACGCTTATGGCATCACCCAGGACATGCCGGACCCCATCGCCCGTTCCATTCGCAGCCTGCTGGATCACATGCATGCGGTTGATCAAAAAGTGAATGCGATCGGCAAGGAACTGGAAACCATGGGCCGCGATTGTGGTCAGACTCTGCCGGAGCTGGATGAAGGGCAATTTGCTGCTGTCCGGGATCCAATTTCAGAGGACAAGCCGCACTGAATGCCTTGAACGGTAAAGTTGACTGATTTACTCGGAAATAGCAAAATGCGGGTGTTTTCCTCTTTTGACGTGTGGAAACACCTAGTTTCCGGGAGATGACGCTATATGAAACTCACGACCAAAGGCCGTTACGCAGTGACCGCCATGCTGGATTTGGCGCTGCACGCGCAGACAGGGCCCGTCAGCCTGGCAGATATCTCGGAACGGCAAGGTATTTCAATCTCTTACCTGGAGCAGCTGTTCTCCAAGCTGCGTAAGAATGATCTGGTCAGCAGCGTTCGCGGTCCCGGCGGCGGTTATCGTCTGAGCCGGGCAGGCAACCAGATTTTCGTGGCCCAAATCATCGACGCCGTGGATGAAAAAGTAGACGTTACCCGTTGCCTGGGCAGCGGTAACTGCCAGGACGGTGAGACTTGCCTGACCCACGATCTGTGGCAGGATCTGAGCGATCAATTGCACAATTTCCTGAGCCAGATCAGTGTGCAAAGCCTTGTAGAGCGCGCTGAAATCCGTAAAGTGGCCGACCGCCAGGACAAGTATCAGAGCGAGCGCGGCCGCAATAAAGGCCACGACGCCGACCGCCTGCCTCTTAGCGAAATCAACTGATGAGCGAGATCAACTGACCCCGGCCAGACCGTGACGGGGTCACCCGCCAAGGATATCCAGATGCGCCCTGTCTACCTCGATTACGCCGCCACCACTCCTGTCGATCCCCGCGTGGCAGAGCGGATGGCAGGGTGTCTGACGCTGGACGGCGCCTTCGCCAACCCCGCATCCCGTTCCCATCTTTATGGTTGGCAGGCCGAAGAGGCGGTGGAAGCGGCTCGCCGCCAAGTGGCTGCTTTGATCGGAGCCGAAGCGAGGGAAATCGTCTGGACATCGGGTGCAACAGAAGCTGATAACCTCGCCATCAAAGGTGCCGCCGAATTCTATCGGGAGCGGGGCCGCCATATCGTCACATCGGCGATTGAACACAAGGCCGTGCTGGACACCTGCCATTATCTGGAAACCCAAGGCTATCGGGTGACTTACCTGCAGCCAGGCTCGGACGGCCTGATTACGCCGGCGCAGGTGGAAGCTGCATTGGAACCGGACACTTTTCTGGTGTCGCTGATGCATGTGAACAATGAAATTGGCACCGTCACCGATATCGCCGCCATCGCCGCTATTACCCGTTCCCGCGAAATCCTGTTCCATGTTGACGCGGCTCAGAGTGCCGGCAAATTGCCTATCGACCTGGCAAGCTGGCCGGTGGATCTGATGTCGCTGTCGGCCCACAAGGTGTACGGCCCCAAAGGCATAGGTGCCTTGTTC
>DATLII010000358.1:0-1843 GCA_035539495.1 Dongiaceae bacterium | reverse complement strand
GTGTGGTATCGCGAGCTTCCGTGGCCAGTATGGTTGCCAGGCAAACCAGAGCCGGAGTGGGCTCGTTCAACGCCTGCAACAGCGCCGGCCACAATTGCGCGCCACCGATGCGCAGACTATCCAGGTGCGCATCCAAGCGTTCATCCAGGCTGCGCAGCTCCGTCAGGCGATGGGACGACGTGCGCAACAGCAAGGCACGGCTTTCGAACAGGGCAACTGCTTCTTCCAACTGTTGCTCCAGCCAGAGCGACCTGATCGGCAGCGCCGTTCCAGCGACTGTTCCTGCTTCGGCTCCAGTTGCAAGGTTAGGTTGATTCGACGTCGTCATGACTATCACCCACCCTCAGGAATCAAACCGCGCCAGCCAGCCTTCAAACGCCTGCCGCGAGAATTTGCCGTTCGAATGTACCGCCGGGTGTACGGTGATGCGGATAGGTTGCAGTAGCCGGGCCAGCTCGCGGTAGGCCACCGGGATGTCCTCACCCTGATTGCGGTCGACGATTACCGGCGCGTCACCGGCGCGAATGATCGTTCCTCCCTGATAGGGGTGGGCGAAAACGGCAGCCGTCAATGCCAATGGCCCGCTGGTTTGCTCCAATTGCTGCAGCCGGATGTCGGACAATACCGTCAGCCAGTTGCCACCCTTGATGCCTGCGCGGGTCCACAATGCATGCTTCAACGGGTAGTCCACTTCCAGCGTGGGATAACGCTGAGCCAGGGCGTACTCCTGCACTTCACCATGCGCAGCAACGAAACGGTCTGCGGCATGAATGATGCCTGCGCCGCCATAACCTTGTACCGGTTGCAGCCGTTCGCTCCAGCGCATCGCCAGCGCAAGCAATTCAGCGGGACCACAAATGCCGTTGTGCAGCGGACAGTGCATGGTTAAGTAAGAAAGATGTTCCAGTTCTTCACTGTCATGACGGCACTTGCCAAATGCCTGCACGCCATAATCGCTGGCATCGGAGGGCGAATCGCCATGCCAGTAGATCTGCCAACCGTCGGGATCCTCCACATCGACCGATTCCAGATACTGCCGGGTTGCGTCGGGCGCGAATTGTTCCACCGGCGTTGGCTGGCCCACTCCCAGCAGCCCCCACTTCATTTCGCCGCCGAACATCTGCAAAAAATCCCCCACGCAAGCAAGCACCGCCTGACGTTTGCCCGCATCATGTCCGTGACGAAAATAGAGTGTGAGAAGCACGCCTACTTTCAGCACCGCATTGCCTTTCGCATCCCGGACGGGAAGCAACTTGGCAAGCGCATCCGGCATTGGCGGAAACGCATCGGCTAGCTCTTTTCGCATATGCACGGTTCATTTTCTCCATCGATCATTTTGACTTCGGCGTCAGGATTGTTTTCCTGCGCAATTCTTTCATAGGCATCCTGCTGCCCCTGATTCCAGCTGTCACCGGGAAATTTCATTTCCACGATACGGGTGATATTCAAACCGCTCGCCGCCCCCGGTTTGGCCAGGCACACGACATCGGGCCGGCGATGCCCGCGTAGCCGTTGCGTAATGGGTGCTGGTGGCGATCTGCGCATATCGAAGCGCTGTTCGGCGATCAGGGTGGGATTGCCTTCCAGTTCGCGCGCAACACATTGTTGATTGTCGAAACGATTGGTCTTGGCCTGGATCTGTTCCGGCGTTTCAAAAACGGTACGGTCAACGCCGACGTTGGTGCCCTGTTTAGCAAAGGGCCTTGTCTGCAGGCACTGGCAGAAAATCATGCAGAGCAATTCCATTTGCGCATCCAGCACGTTGGTGGACGTCTGGCCCAGCCCCATCATCGTAGCGCCCGTATTCGGCGGCGAACCACTGGGGCCGCAATTATTCAGCATC
>DATLII010000357.1:0-4955 GCA_035539495.1 Dongiaceae bacterium | reverse complement strand
CGAACTGCCGGCCCCGCTCCTTTCCCGCTCGAATGCTCGCGGGCTCAACTTAATCCCGCACCAACGGAAACGGCGGCAAACTATCCAGCAACAATTTTCCATAACGCTTGTCGATCAAACGCCGATCCATTATTACGATCTCGCCCCGATCCGTTTCCGTGCGCAATAGCCGCCCCACCGCCTGCTTCAATTTGATCGCCGCATCCGGCACCGAAATCTGCATGAACGGATTGCCGCCCCGCTTTTGAATCCATTCCGCCAACGTGGCGTCCACTGGATCTTCCGGCACAGAAAACGGCAAACGCGCGATTACGACACGACTGCAATATTCTCCCGGTAGGTCGATGCCTTCGGCGAAACTCGCCAGGCCGAAAATCACGCTGGCATGTCCGTCGTCAACGGCTGCCTTGTGGCGCCGCACGATTTCACCCTTGCCCAATTTGCCTTGCACCAGCACATCGCCCTGTAGGTCAGCCGATAGCTGGTCGAACACATCTTCCATCTGGCGACGTGAACTGAACAGCACCAAAGTGCCCGGCACGGTCCTCCAACTGCGCTCCAAATATTCCAGAATGGCGCGAGTGTGACGGCTGCCGTCGGATGGATCGCAGGCTTGTTTGGGAACGCGAATTTTGCCGGCAAGGGCGTAATCAAATGGACTGGGTACCGCGAAGAAACCGGACGTCGCTGGCACGCCGGAACGGAAACGAAAACGTTCGAAATTACCCAACGCCATCAAGGTGGCGCTGGTGACGATGGCGGCGAAAGCACGATTCCATAAATAACGCGCCAACACGTCGCTGGCGAGCACCGGGCACGCAGACAATTCCACGTCCAGTCCCGCGCCAGAATCGGAAAAACTCAACCAGCGTGCAACGGGCGCGGCATTGGCATCGTCCTCATTGCGATAGCGTTGCCACACCAGCAGCACCGCTTGCGCACGCGCCAGTTGCGTGGCTATTACCGGCATCCAACCTTCGGCGTCGGGCTTGCTGATATCAGAGCGCTTGCCCTCCATGCCTTCCTGCAACCAGTCCACCAACAACTGCAATTGCTTCACGACAGTGACAGTCATGGGTTCCAGTTGCGCGGCCTGATCCTGCAATTCCACCGGAACCTTGCCGTTGGCAAACCGGTAGATCAACCGGCCTTGGTCCGCTTCCACGTGCTCAGTCTGTTCTGCCAGCGGAGACAAGCTGCTCAGCAGCAAGCCCAGTTGTTCCGCCAGATCGTCGGTCAAGGCTTGCAGGTTGGCGAGCACGGCGGCCGCCACGCTGTCAGAACCTGCTGTCTGCGACAGTGATTCCACCATTTTCACCAGTTCGCCCAACCAGCTTTGGGTCGAGCGGATTTGTGTGGAGCAGGAAAAATGCGACAGCGCCTTATCAGGAAGATGGTGGCCCTCGTCGAAGATATAGATGGTGTCTTCGGGCGCGGGCAGCACCATGCCGCCGCCCATGGCCAGATCTGCCAGCACCAAATCATGGTTGGCGACGATCAGATCCGAACGGTAAATATCGTTGCGGGCAAAATAGAACGGACAATCGTCGTAAAAACCGCAATTGCGACCAGTGCAACCACGATGATCATTGGTGACGCGGCGCCAGGTGAGGTCGTCGACTCCGTCAGGCCAGCTGTCGCGATCGCCGTCCCAGGTGCGGGTTTCGATGGCCTTGTCCATGGCGCGGTAAAGCTCAGCCTCATGCTTGTCCACGGCGTACTGGTGCAGGTCTTCCCACAATGCCAGTGTGGATCCCACATCGCTGCCCGGCGTCATCAGGCGATCGAGTTTATTCAGACACAGGTAGCGACCACGCCCTTTGGCTAACGCATAGGTAAAGGAAATATCACTATTACGCAGCAGTTCGGGAATGTCCTTGTTTACCACCTGGTCCTGCAGCGCCACGGTGGCGGTGGACAGCACCACCTTCTTTTCCAGCGCTTTCGCCACCGGCATAACTGAAATCAAATAGGCAAGGGTCTTGCCCGTGCCGGTGCCTGCCTCCACCACGCACACATGATTGTCGCCGGTGCGTTTGCCTTCGGCATCGGCACGGATGCCCGCCAGTGCCTTGGCAATTTCGGCGATCATCAGGCGCTGGCCATAGCGGGGTTTGAGCTGCTTGCGATTGAGAAATTCGCTGTAGCCGCGCTGGATCTGTTGTTTCAAAGTATCAGAGAGCATGAAGGGGGATAACCATCGCCACTGCAAACAGGGAATTCTACACCAGTTGGCCGGATTCACCGGCAGGGACTGTATTTCCTGCCATAGACAGTGAAACCAAAACAAGTCACGTTTAATGCCTGAATCAGACCGGAAAAAGCGCCTAAGCCACACCGATCCTGGCTTTTGTTTCCCACCTGAATCAAGTATTTTGCGATTTGTATCTGGGACCTTGTGTGCATTGTGTCTCCGTTGTACCGTATGCGGCGCATAGAATAAAAACGCGATCACAATAAGAAAATTTTTGTACTACTGAGGAGTCCCATTAATGGAATTTAATGTCCGTCGCGCGTTGACACGTGGCCTGGTTGCCGCTGTCGCCGCCGCCAGCGTGGCTTTAGCCGGCTGTTCTGCTGCTGTTTATAAGGTTACAGGGGATACGATGAACAACATCGGGCAGGACGTGATGCTGCCCTACCTGCTGACGACGGACGATACCTTTATCGCCTGCGCATCGGGAGAAGCCCTGACCCCTCTGCTGATGTCGTTCTCCACCGTTACTACTCCCCCTGATGAACTCGAAGTACTGATGAGCATGGTCGGCGGCGCCTGCGCCGGTAATCGTGCATTCGAACACGAGCTGCAATATCTGCGTTATTCCCGCGACAAGAATATTACCGCTGCCCAGGATGAGCGTATCCAGTCCAAGCGCTGGCATGCCATGGCCGCCGCCCGCTACTACAAAGGCTATCAGGCCCTGGTGCGCGCACTGGGCGAGCCGGGCGAAAAATGCCCAATGTTCGAAAGCGATTTCCAACAGCTGATCTGGCTGATGGGCGCTGGCCTGGGTCTGCAAGCAGCACTGAGCGATGTAGCCTCCAACATGCAAGTCGGCGTGCCCTTCAGCGTGGCACCCAAAGCCGAACGCGCAGCGGGCTGCCTCGACAATCCGGAAGGCAACAAGAAGTGGTGGGGTCTGCCCAAGGGCATCCGCGCCGCACTCTGGACCATCGTTCCCGGCATCACCCCACAAGGCAAAGATCCCTGGCAGGAACTGGCGGTAGCGCGTCAGATGGGTATCAAAGAAGGTGTTCGCTTCACTGCGGCTCTGGATGCGCTGGTATCCAACAACATCAGCAACACTGAGCGCGTACGTTCGATCATCCGTGAGCACGCACACGTCGTGAAAACCACTGCCGCCAACAAGGAATACCGTCTGGTGGATCTGCTGGCCAGTGACCAGTTGCTGCAGATGTCTGACCGTATGTGGATGCAGGCAACCGGCACCCGCACTCCGATCGGCGCTTATGGCACCTTCTGGGACGAAAAACCGGAACAGCAGAAGCTGGATCAGAACCTGATGGAAGACTTGTTGTAACCCCTGCCGCAATCCAATCAGGGAGACCGGCAATTGGGAAGCCAGTCTCCCGCAGCGACAGGATTTTTCGAAGACCTATAGCCCGGACAAAAACATGAAAAAGATACTCAAATCATTGCTCGTACCTTTTACCATTGGCGCTCTCGGTTTGTCGGTATCCGCTCAGGCGGCGGAACCCTTGAAGGCTACCTTCTGCATCTGGGACATCGTGGGCAAAAACGGCCCTGTGTACACGCAGATGGAAGACTACCGACTGGAGGCGCTGAAGTGGGGCGTCGACCTGCAAATGAAGGCTTACACCGACGAGAAAATCGCGGCTGAGGATTTCAAAGCCGGCGTGTGTGACGCTGTAGGTGTATCCGGTCTGCGCGGCCGTCAGTTCAATCCTTTCACCGGCACCCTGGATTCCATCGGCGCCATCCCCACCGACGAACACATGAAGACGGTGCTGCAATACCTGGCCGATCCCAAGCTGGGCAAGCTGATGGTCAACGGTGACTACGAAGTGGCTGGCATTGGCCCCGCAGGTTCCGCCTTCCTGTTCACCAAAGACCGCACTATCGACAGCGTGGGTGAACTGGCTGGCAAGAAGTTCGCCGTACTGGATTTCGACAAAACCCAGGCCATCATGGTGGAGTCTATCGGCGGCTCGCCGATCACTGCATCCATCACCAACTTCGGTTCCCTGTTCAACAACGGCACCGTGGACATCATCGGCGCACCCGCAGTGGCATATGACGCACTGGAGCTGTACAAGGGTCTGGGCCCGAATGGCGCTATCGTCAACTTCTCGCTGATCCAGCTGACCGTGCAGGTAATCATCCGCAAGAGCAAGTTCCCGGAAGGTTACGGCCAGAAATCCCGTGAATTCGTATGGTCCCAGTACCCACGTTTCATGGAATACATCACGGCTGCCACCAAGAACATCAAGCCTTCCTACTGGCTGGATGTCCCGGAGAAAGACAAGCCGGGCTACCTGGAAATGTTCCGTCAGTCCCGTATCAAACTGCGCAACGATGGCTTCTATGATGGCAAAATGCTGAGCTTCCTGAGCAAAGTGCGTTGCCAGAAAGAACCATCTTTGGCCGAGTGCACCGCCAAAGATCGGGAATAACCGCTTCAAACGCGATACAAAACCTTCTTTCGGGATGGTTTCGAGAAGCAGGCTTCGGCCTGCTTCTTTTTTTGGCGCCAATTATCAGTCCGATGCGAACGCAATCGCCCACGCCCTATCTCTCCAAAACACGGATTTCAGCGACGAAATAGCCTGCGGAACATTTCCCCATCGGCAATTTCAGCACAAAAAACCGCCAGTTCCGCTCCTTCAAAAGGTTTGCCGATCCGTATAATCTGCCCCACACTTTGGAACAGCTGTTTAAATTCCACGGAGTAGTCATGAGCAATCTGTTAGAC
>DATLII010000356.1:0-7020 GCA_035539495.1 Dongiaceae bacterium | reverse complement strand
GCCGGTGGGCGAAACGCGGCAATGCACTGACCCAGCGGGTTGCGCACGGACGGAAACACCAATCCCCAGGCATTACTCTGTTTGATCCTGGCGCCGAATTGCTGCGACACTGCATAGGCGGCCGGATCCGGGTTCAACAAGTGCGCGAACTCAACACCGCGCACATCCAACAGCGGTTTTTCCAGGGTGCCTTTATACACCCGCATTTCGATTTCGCAGGCAGTTTGTTGTGTTGCCGCTAAAAAGCGTTCGCGATGAAAGACGGTTTCGCGGATGGCCGTTTCCAGTTCCCGCCCACAGTAATAAATGCCGAACTGGCCGTCAGTAAAACGGCTGGGATTGCCGATATGTGCGAACGCCGCCATCACGATGCTGGCGCCGGGACCGGAGACACGATCTTCCGTCGCTATGCGGTGCAATTCGCCGGTTTCTTCCCGCAGCCGCTCGTTGGTCATGGATTCGATTTCAAAGGCGGCATCCATCAGTTCCGGCGGCGTATAGCGCTCGAAAAAATTGATGGGCGGAAAACGGGTGGGGATGATGCGGTACTGGGGGCCGTCGAGCCAGACCTCCCGTAGCGACTCGTCCCTGAGAATAGCGGTCATCAGTGACCCCGCTCGGCGTCGAGGTAGCGGCGCACGTCGCACAAATCGCTGACGCGGCCTTGCAGCATTTTATCCAGCGCGCTTTGACCGCCGAACAATCCTGCGGTATTGGGCTGCTTGATCCATTCCGCCGCGCGCCGATTTGTGGGCAGCAGGATGTTGATGGCTTTGTAGATCCCCATGATGTAGGAGATGCGTTCCAGTGTGTCCTGACTCAGGCGCACGGGCTTTGTCACTTTGCCGTCGGTGTAGTCTTTCATGCGGTAAAAAGTGGTTTTGGCCGGGTTTCCTAGCAGGATCATTTGTTCCTTCGAGGTAAGCCCCCATTCATCGGTGATGCCGAAGAAGTTGAGCAGGGCGGCGGCGCTCAGGCGGTCTTCACGGTCGTTTAACTGGGTATGGGGAACAGCGTTGGCGGAAATCATGGCGGCCTCCAAGGCCCGGTCAATGGGTACGGGCGTTCCCAGTATAGAGTTCCGGGTGGGATAGAATCAATATTTTTTCCCGTTCGGAACCGGGCCTGGTCAGCGTTCCTTCTTGGCTTCGGCTTCCAGCTTCATGCCGATCAACGCTGCCTTGAGCAGGCGCCAGGGGCTGGCAGTGAATAGAGCGTCGATCAACTGACTGAAAAGGTTGTATTTTTTCTGAGTATAGGGATACCAATTGGGTTCGATCTTGGCACTGTCGCCGTCGATCAGAATGGATTTGGAGCGGGTGTAGCCCAGCAGTCCCTCGGCACCTTTCTGGCGGCCATAGCCACTGGCTTTGGTGCCGCCAAAGGGCAGGGCGGGGTTACCTTCGGTGAGCATGACGTTGTTGATTGAGACGGCGCCGCATTCCAATTGCCGGGCTACCCGTTCAGCACGGGCCAGATTCTTTGACCAGACGCTGGCGGACAGGCCGAAGTCAGTGGCATTCGACAGTCGAACTACTTCCTCTTCGCTGCTGAAACGCAGCACTGGCAGCAGCGGGCCGAAGGTTTCCTGCTGCATCACCAGCATGCTGTCGTCCACATGAGTGAGCAATGTGGGCAGGTAGAACAATTCGTTGTCGCACAACAGATCGCCACCCGCGAGGACGCGAGCACCTTTGGCGCGGGCGTCGTCCACTTGTTTGCGCACGATGTCCAATTGGAAATCCACCGTCATGCCGCCCATGTCGGCGTTGCCAGTGTCGCCAGCGTTGATGACCAGTTTGCTGATTTCTTCGTGCAGGGTTTCCACGAAACGATCGTAGATGCCGTCTTGCACGTAGACACGTTCCACCGCGCTGCAGGATTGACCCGCATTGGTGAGGGCGCCCCACAGCACGCCTTTCGCCGCACGTTGGATATTCACATCATCGAAAATGATCGCTTGATCTTTGCCACCCAGTTCCAGATCCACCGGAATCAGTTTGTCGGCGGCCTGGGCCAGGATTTTTTTGCCGGTGCGAGCGCTGCCGGTGAAGAAAATTTTGGCGGGACGTTGCTCAATCAGGCGCTGGGCGGTGACGCCGGTGCCGTAGGCGATGAAAACGCTCTGCTCCAGCAAGGGATCAATGGCGAGCAGCTGTTCGAACAATCCTTGCAGCGGTGTGATTTCCGACGGCTTGAATACCACAGCATTACCGCAGACATAGGCTGCCAGGATCGACGTCATGCCGATATGGAATGGATAGTTCCAGGGCGCGATGATGAGCACGGTACCGAGTGCTTCATGATAGATACGCGACTTCTTGCCCAGCAGTGTGATCGGTGTTGATACTTTCTTGTCGGCCAGAATCTTGGGCGCGTTGTGCAGCAGCCATTCGAAGTTGTCGAGCACGCCTAGCAGTTCCGATATCAGTGCGTCGGAGCGGCATTTGCGGGTTTCGCGAGTGATCAGATCGATGATCTGCTCTTTGTGCTGCACGATATGGTCGATCAGTTTTTTTACTGCGACCAGACGGGCCTGCACGTTGGTTTTGCGCAGCCGCTCGCCGGCTTTCGCCGCATCGGCGAACAGATTTTTGATATCGGCTTCGCTGGTTTCCAGCAAGGCGGAAAATGCTTTCGGGCGGTTTTTTTGTGTGGAGACGGGCATGGACGGTTTCCTCAATGCGGCTGGTCAGGCGCGCAATGGACCTGATAATCGATAACGGCGAGCGTATTGGTATGTGTGCTGGTGACACGTTGATAGCCGGAATAATACAGGCTGAACACCACACCCTTCAGACCAACGTTCAGCTGGCGTAGCAGGGGCGATATAAAGGGAGCGATAAACGCAGGTACCTGCTCAGCGCGCGACATAAGATTCAACAGCCAATGAATTACGAACAGCGGCAGGTAATTCAGCGCCAGCAGCAGATAACCCAAGTCGCGCACGTCATCGGGATGCGCTGTTCCCATCAGATCATCTATGCGCTCGATACAGCCCGTCGCCGAAAATGCGGGAAAATTGCCATTGGCAGGAATCAGCAGATCGCCCACCCGTTGCAGGCCGTTCAATTGACGGACTGTAAATAACTCGGATGCACCCAATTTCATGCCTGCAGTTCCTGTTTGCGGGGAGAGGAGGTGATGGCGACGCCAGCTTCCGCCAGTAAGGTTTCAGCGGCCCGA
Source organism: Dongiaceae bacterium (assembly GCA_035539495.1). Lineage (GTDB taxonomy): Bacteria > Pseudomonadota > Gammaproteobacteria > Pseudomonadales > Ketobacteraceae > Ch67. Next base: position 3,834 of record DATLII010000356.1, on the reverse strand, counting down.
TGCGACAATGCCATGATCGATAGCGATGGATTGATGCCCGGCGCGTTGGGGAAAATGGACGAGTCTGCGATGCGCAAGCGCGGCAACCCGTGCACCTGGAATTGTTCGTTCACCACGGAATTTCCGGCGTGAGTACCAATGCCGCAGCCGCCCATCAAGTGCAGAGCGAGCTGGATCGGCGAGGTCATGGTTTCGTAAGCGCCCAGCGTATTGAAAATATCCTGCACGATGCGGTTGCCGCGGTCAGCCCGTTGGCGATCGCCGTCAGACAACGGTTTGTCGATGACCAATCGGCCCTTGTTACTCAAACGTAGCGTGCCGGCATCCTGATCCCGTACTGCCACTTCGATACAGGCCATGTTGCGATAACGCTGCATGAAATGCTGGTGTTCAAAACCGTAGCCGGGCTTCAGCAGGCTCATGGCAATAGGGCCGGCAAATACGTTTTCCAGCTTGAAACCCCAGTCGCGGAAGCGGGGATCGGCAGACTTCACCGATTGGAACGCACCTTTGTGGGAGTCGACCGTTTCGTTGAAAAAACCCACCGTCATCCATTGAGGATGGCAGTAAAAATTATTGCCCAAGGCTGGCAGTCGCTGCTGCAAGCCAGCTTTCAATAGCAGCTGCGTCGTGCCTAGAGCTCCAGCCGCCAGAATCACCTGACGACCATATACTGATTGCGAATGGCCCTGACGACGACCATGTACCGTGACAAATTGCTGGCCGTGCACCACTTCAGCGACTTCGAATTCCGGCAGGATGGTGAGCCCGCTTTTCTCCGCCTGTGGCAGAAAGGTTTCCAGCATGCTTTGTTTGGATTTGCGTGGGCAACCGCCCAGGCAGACCATGCAATCGTTGCCCGCACCACAGTCTTTTTGGCCGCGTCGCAGTGGTGCCCATTCCAGGCCGAGCTTTTCGAAACCGTCCACGTACAATTCCGCGTTGCGGTTCCAGTCGTTTTTTTGCATGTAGTGCAACGACAGGTTGGATTCCACCGTGTCGTAATGGCGTGTCATGGTTTGACGGTTGAAGAAAGCGAGACCGGTAGCGGTGCGGAAGTCATTCAGCGCGATGTCGTCGAAACGGTCCAGTAGGCACTGGTTGATGATGGTGCTACCGCCCACCACTTTGCCGCGGATAAACAGCGTGGCGGCATCGCGGCTCAAGTCCATGCCGCCGTTCCACATCAGCTGCGCGTTGGCGTCCATTTCATTGGCAGGGAAGGTGGATGCTGAAAAGCGTTTGCCGGCTTCCAGCATCAGCACGTCGGCGCCAGCTTGCGTCAGATAGCGCGCCAGCACGCTGCCGGAGGCGCCTGAGCCGACGATGATGTAATCGTGCATTCGTTTCATCAGCAAAAAAATCCTTATTCCTGGCTATCCGTTACATGCTCTTGGTTACATGAACACTTAGTTGCTACATGAATACCTGGCCATCACCGCGATAGGTGTTGACCTGATCTTCCACCGTTGTGCCCCGCAGCAAATGCAGCGTGTTAAAGCGTTCGCACAATTCACCCGCCTTCGCATGACGGAAAAACACGGGGTCGCCGTTGCGTAGATTCGAGCCGAGAACATGAATCGGCGTTTGTACTTCGCCGGCGCCTTCGTTGGGCTCCAGGCGCATGCCGGCTGGCAGATAGGGCTGTGGTAATTTCAATTTGTCCGCTGGGCCCGACGCCACATAGCCACCGCCATTGCAGGTCAGCAGATGGCTGCCGGGACTTCGCGTTACCTGCAATGCAAATCCGGCCGCCGGTTCCGCGTGGAAGGCCTGGTAATAATCGAATAGGTGGGAGCAGTAAAAACCGCTGCCCACGGTCACTTCCGTGACGCTGGGTTCGGCGATGGTGGATTCCACGCTGCCGGTACCGCCGCCATTCACCAGCCGGATATCCGCACCGGCCGCACGCAGCGCCAGTACCGTGTTGGTGCGGCGACACTCCACCTTCGGAATCGCATTCTGTTTCAGCAGCCGGACTGCCATATTTTTGATGGCTTGTCCTGGCACCTTGTCGCCCAGCCCAGCGATTTGCGCTTCGTATCCCATCACGCCGCGCAGTTCCAGGTTCGGCAGTGCGCGGATTTTCTTGTACAGGGCCACCGCATCGTCAGCGTTGCGAACGTTGGACCGATGTACCCCAAAATACAGCAGCGGATATTGGATCGACAGGTCGAGATCGAGACAAAGCAGGGCTGTAACGTTACGTTGCTTCGCCAATTCTGAAATGGCCTGGGCGTGTTCCGGCAAATCCACCATGAAATAAATCGTTTTGCCCTGGGCCACTTGCGTCAGCGCGGCGTCCAGTGCGGCGCGGTCCAGACTGGGATAGGCAATCAGCAGATCGTCGAAACCCAGGCCCGCCAGCCAGGCAGCTTCGCGCGGGTGATAGCACATGATCCCCTGCATGTGTGCGCTGGCGTTCAGCAGATAACGCAGGATGGCCACACTGCGGATGGATTTCGACGCGATCCGGATCGGCATGCTGCGGGCCCGTTTCAGGTGAAGCGCGATATTGCGGTCCAACTGATCCAGGTCCACCCAGGCAAACGGTAGCGACAGGCCAGAAAATGCAGATTTGTAACGTGTGTACAGATCCATAATGGCAGCGGTTCGAGCCGGCTCGTTGTTATATGTTGTTATTGGTGTAAGGCGTCCTCTGCCTCATGCTTTAGTGGAACTATCGTACCATGTATGTTGTGCAGGGAACAACCTCAGCCGGTGGACGAGGTCTTGTCCCGCGCCAACAGAGTGATGATGCCCCCAGCCACAACCACGACCATTCCAATCAGGCTGCGGGTATCCGGCACCTGGTCCCAGATCAGCCAGCCCAGTAGCCCCGCGAACACCACGCCGAAATAGGAGAACGGTGCCAGGGTATTGGTCGGTGCGGCCGAGTAGGCGATGGTATAGAACTTCATGGTGATGAAAATGGAGATGCCCACGAATCCCAGCAACGGCACGATGTGGAGCGGAAACGGCTTCAGATCCACCACGGCCAGCGGCGCACTCAGCACCGTGGATATGAGGAAGTAGTAATACAAAATACGATTGGCCGGCTCGTCCGACGACAACTCCCGCGTGTATACCATCGACAGCGCCAGTGTTACGCCCGACAGAAATCCCACGCCATGCCACAGGCTCACTGCCGTACCTTCCGGATGCAGAATCAGAATCACACCGGCAAAACCAGTCAATGCACCCAACGTTTTGGCGAGCGTGAAGCCACTGCGATGCAGAAAATAGACGATAAAGGGAACGCACAGCGGTGCCGTGTTGCGCAGCAGCGAGGCTTCCACCAGAGGAATGTGTTTTACAGCGATAAAATACGTGTAAAAACACAACCAGCCCGACAGGCCACGAATAAGGTGTGGCCACATTCGTTCGGTCTTCAGCCCAGCCATGCCTACTTTGCGCATCCAGGGTAACAGCGTGAGCAGACACACCGCATATTGCACGAACACAATCAGCCCGGTGCTCACATAATCGGACATATATTTGGCCGCCGCGGCCGCCAATGTTCCCGCCATCGTGCTGAGGATCGCGAAGGTGACGGCGGTGGCGAGGCGGGTGGGCGTTGTGGGCACGGGTCGGTTCCTGGTCAATCGATGCTAAATGTCTGCTATCATTGCAAAATTCTGCCTTCGAAGATTATGGCCCATGACGCTGCATCAGGAAATTGTATTCGGGCTTTCCCTGGTTGATTGGCTGGCGGCGAGCTGGTTTCTGCTGGCCTGGGCTGGCTACACCCGCTATGCGGACAAGAAGGCGTTGCGGCGGGATTGCCTGTCCAACATTTTGCATCGTCAGCGCCGGCGCTGGATGCATGAAATG
>DATLII010000355.1:0-5655 GCA_035539495.1 Dongiaceae bacterium | reverse complement strand
GCTCTGTTGCGGTGAAAGTCCATTCTCCACGCGCGCCCTGCGCCAAAAACCGGTTAGCGGCATTGCCACTGGCCGGCATCGTGCATATTTTCTGGCGCGGCTATATGGATGTGTGTCTGGAGAACTCACGCCGGATCATGGGCGCGACGGTTGATGCGACAATGCCACCCGTGTGACACGACGCGACTGGCGCCACCAGATACCCGCCAGCCCGAGCGCAATCAAACCAAACGATGTCGGCTCAGGCACTTCAGCCGGGGGCGTGGTGCTGTCCCTGGGTACAAAATCCGTCAGCAGATTCATATCCAGATTCCAGGTGTTGCCACCTCCACCAAATGTCACGCCGAATTCCATGTAGTCGTCTTTGCTCAGTCGATCCAAAAAAGCATCGATGGATGACAGATCAAGATCAGAAACGTCGGGGCCGCTGTAGCCAAGATCTTCGGTGTAGAACCAGAGGTAGCCGGGCTCAACCTCAGCCGTTCCATCAAAGCGAAGTGCGAAATTGGCATCGTAGGGTTCGTCACTTTCCTCAAAACCATCCATGAAGTAATAGCTGAAGCTTCCGCTGTTAAAGCTACCCAACGAAACGCCGTTGATCGACAGCGAGCCACCGATAATCTGCTCTAACCGGATGTAGGGATCGTCATAGTTCGCAGGGATATCGGCATCCACCACAATGGTGCCACTCACATTCCATGCAGACGTACTCAGCCAGTCGGCTGGCAGCGTGGGCGCGGTACCGTTGGAGTAGGAATAGTTGCCCACCGCCTGGAAATCATAGGTGATCGGCACCGCGAAACTGGAACAGGGAAGAAAAAAGGATACAAGGGCCAAAGCCCGGAGATGGCGTACACACATGCGTCTTCTCCTTGACGTTGATGAAAGAGTAAGCCCGAGCATACGCTGGGAAAGGCTTGAGGAAAACCCATGAACGGTACCATCGTCAGATTTCCCGATATTCGCAGCCTTATTCAGTCGGCTCCCACGCCGGATTCCACACCACTTCCCACACATGCTGATCGGGATCCTGGAAATACCCGGCGTAACCGCCCCAAAAAGTAGGCTGGGCTGGTTTTACAATGATGGCACCCGCCGCCTTAACCTGGGCCATTACAGCATCCACCTCGGCCTGACTGCCGACGTTATGACCCAATGACAAGCCGGTGGCACAAGGCGCAGTCAGTGGCAGCCCGGTATCGTGAGCCAGGCTGGCACGAGGCCAGAGCGCCAATTTCAGGCCCGACTGCAATTCAAAAAAAGCTACGGCACCAAATTCGAATTCCGAACCGATAATGCCTTCCGTCGGTAATCCAAGCCCGTCGCGATAAAATGCCAGCGACCGCTCCAGATTATCCACTCCCAGTGTGATGACCGATAACCGCGGTTTCATGGTGGCCTCCTATTCTGCCTGGCCTTTCTCTGCCTGGCCTTTCTCTGCATGGTCGACTGAAACAAAAGCCAGCAGACGACCGTCCACATAAGCAAGATGGTAGGATTCGCGCCACGCGATCAACACACTGCTATCGGCGCGCAACAATTCCCAGGTTACCGTTCCTAACGCCGACATGCTGCCCATCGGTACCACCTGCAAATCCCGATAACGGCAGGAACGGCAACCCTGCCGGTAATAATCGTCAACAATGCCCTGAAAATAAGCGCCAATGGCAGCCGCACTGGAAAACAGTTCACTGGTGGAATCTGCGCGGATCGCAAGATAAGGCACTGCATACCGCTGCGCGATGCGACCACCATTGAAGGATGCAAACACATCCACAAAATCATCAAAGAAAGTTGCGACATCCATTTGAAGACTTGAGGTCATACCGCAAAAAATCCCTGCCGCGGCGTTGCAGTGCCAATAGTGACATCCGAGATAGGTGCACCTGCCGCTCGCAATGCGCTACGTTGTTCTGCGATAGGAGTTGTCAGGCACACTTCCTCAAACTTACGCACCTGCAGAAACGCATCCAGATTCAGCGTGGTATCCAGAAAGCGTTTCACTTTCGGCCAACGGCTACCGTCAACACTGTAGCGAGCAAATGCCGCATTGCGAAAGAAACTGGCAATCGCAATGTCCGCGATCGATATGTCACCCAACAGGAAACCCTCTGTCGGCAACTGGGATTCCAGATAATCCAGTGCTTGGGGAATTTCCTCGGTCAACGCCTTTTGCACCAACGCCTCATCCGGCTTCTGGTTCCAGACATACTTCTTGATCACAACCTGGTTATAGAAATGCCAGATCAACACATCGCCCAGGCGGGAATCCGCATATTCTTCCAACCAGCGAGCCCGCCCCCGCAACACAGGCGTGCCCGGCAGTAAAGATGGCTGCGGATACTGTTCATTGAGGTATTCACAAATAATAGTGGAATCCGACAACACGGTGTCACCATCGATCAGCACCGGAATGCGACGCAGCGGACTGAGCCGACTAAATTCATCCGAGCCGAAAAAAGGCACGATAGGGTCGATCTCGTAGCTCAAGCCCTTCAACCCAAGGCAGACTAATACCTTGCGAACATACGGGGAAAGATAGGAACCAATGATCCGGATCTGGCCGTTTTGCATAAACGCAACCTGTGTTGAATGAAATGACGTGCCGGCTACAACGCTCAGCCGATAGTGGGTTGGCGCGGCGGATTTGTCAGGGCCCAGCGAAACGCGCTTTCCATACGGTCATTGCCCCAGAATAATTCACCATTCACCACAAACGACGGCGCACCGAAGATACCGAGGTGTATTGCTCGCTCGGTTTGCTGTCGCAACTTTTCCTTGGCCTCGGGCGATTCAGTTGCTGCCAGTACGGTTGGAGGATTCTGGCCTGCCTGCTGCAGACAATCCGTCACAACGGCGACCGCGCTGATATCCTGATCTCGCGAGAAGTTGGCGCGATATACGGCGCGGACAAAAGCAGGCAACCAGGCGGCATCGGCATGCAGACACGCGACACGAGCAGCCAGTAAACCGTTACGCGGAAATACGCTGGGCTTGCGCAATGGCAACTCCAAATCAGCACAGATGCGCGCCAGATCACGCCACATATAACGGCCTTTGGCGGGATAAATATTGAAAGGTGAATCGTTCCAACCTTCCTGTTTGAAGATCGGACCCAATAGAAAAGGCCGCCACACAATGGAAACACCGTGCTGCGCAGCCGCCGCTTCAATCCGCATGGCGGCTGGATAGGAATATGTGCTGGCAAATTCGAACCAGAATTCTACCGCCATACCTCTTTCCTCTCCCCTTGAATATCAACGCGCTGGGTGCCTGAAGAAATCCCAAATCAGATCGGTGGCGTTGATCGCTTGCGATGGGTGCTTTCCTCGCACTGCGCGCCCGCCCGGCCAGGAATGACCGCCAGTGTCCGTGACTACCGACTCTACTTGGGCCTCATTCCGGGGGGAAGTGTACAGATCGCCAATCGCACCCGGCACTTCCAGCACGCGACGAGCTTTGGGATCAGCCTGAGTCAGCTTCACCCAGCGCTGGATGGTGTCATTGACAGAGGTGAAATCCGTAACTTTGCTGAGATCGCGAAAAGCGTCTTTACCCGCGCCACCATTGAACAGCACATGAGTATCGTCCCGGGCGTGAATATGCAATACGGAAATCGGCTGCGAGGGCGTACAGCCTTCTGTATTGTCCGTTCCAGCCACGGGTGCGATGGCCTTGAACAGATCCGCCGCTTCGCAAGCCAGCCGATAGGCCATCATGCCGCCGTTCGACATGCCCGTAGCAAAAATTTGCTTATGATCGACGTTGGCCTTGCGTTCAATATCGCTTACCACTTCCCGCACGAAAGCGACATCGTCCACTTTGTTATCGCGGGCATAACCGCAGCAACGGCCAGCATTCCAAGTGGCCAGATGCTGACGTGGAAAATGGCTGGAGCCGTTGGGAAAGGCCACAATGAAACCTTCTTTATCGGATTTTTCGCGCCAGCCGTAATCGTCAGCAGCCTGCTCCATATGCCCGCCACCGCCATGGAAGAACAACACCAATGGCACCGGCTGAGACGAGTCGAGCTTCGGCGGAATATGCAGCAGGTATTTTCTGCCGCCATCCAGTTTCAGCGTGTGATCGCCAGGCTTCAATACTGACGTTGCGGCGGCTGCGACGGCCGTCCACCCGCCAGCGACCACTGCAATCAAGAATCCACGCAAAAGCGTGCCGACGAATTTTCTATCGCCTCCCCACATACATCGTTCTCCGAAAAATACGAAAATTTAGCGTGGCTGCCAGGTCGCCGGTACAGCTCTGAACGCGGGTGATCGGCGCAATACATTGCTCAGACGCTGGTTCGCGCTGGCCGCTGTTTCCCGCGCAGGTAGCGTGTGGTAAATCGCGCTGGGTGAACACATCAGTCGCGCATACGCTTCCACTGCCCGCCGCGTAACCATGTTACCCGCACCACAACGATTGGTTTCCATGCCGGCAAAATCCGCATCGCCTGCACCCGACGGCACCAGCCCCAATGAGATATCCACACAATGCCCCACTTCATGAAACACCGTAAAAGGCAGTCGAGCAATCGGTCGCTCCCACCGGTCTTTCGACAGACCGATCATGCCTCTGCCGCGCGCCACTACCATTGAGTCCACATCCGCGTCGGGAATGCCGGTATTCCGTGCGTGACCCGCGCCCATTACCTGGCTGCGCACCAAACCTGGCGGCCAAGTGCCACCACCCGCTCTGCCACCCGGTTTCTTGTCCATCACAAAAATAGGGTACATCACAGCAAGATGGGCATCCGGCAAACGCCGGAAGAAAGGTTCCAGTTGACGGACTTTCTGGTCCGAACCGGAAACCGTGACATAAATATGAAATTCCACGGTATAACCGCGGACGCTAAAAGAGAGATGCTCAGCCATTTTTGGCTCCTTGTTTTTATAAAAATGGCCATTATAAAAAGGGCCGCTTCCGGCGGCCCCTGACTCTTTTTTGTTGCTCTAACTACCTTACCCTTTGCCTTGCCTGGCTGCCAGTTCTTCACCCAGACGATTGTCGATTTCCTTGCCGGCTTTGTACGCAGGACGCTCCGTCAGTTTGGCAGCATACGCCTCAAATTCCGGCCGCTTCGGCAATGAGCCGAATTGCATTCCCCAGAGGACATGAGATCCCACATACACATCCGCCGCCGTAAATTTTGGACCTGCAATATAAGGATGGCGGGTGACCGCCTGCGCCAATACATCGACTGTCCGCTCATAAGTGCCGTATCCCACCGAACGCTGCTGCTCTTCGGGAATCTGCACTTTCAACATGCGATCCGCTATCGAAGCTTCCACCGGACCGGCCGCAAAAAACATCCAGCGATAATAATCCGCCCGCTCATCCGGTGCTGGCGCCAGCCCAGCCTTGGGAAACGCATCCGCCATGTACGCGCAAATCGCGGCACACTCGGTAATGACCCGGCCATTATGCTGCACAGTGGGTACCTTCCCCATGGGATTGATTTTCAGGTAGTCAGGGGATTTCATGGTGGTACCGTAATCGAGCACAACCTGTCGATAAGGCTCGCCGATTTCTTCTAACATCCAGCGGGCGATTTGGCCGCGGGACCAGGGATTGGTATAGAGAACAAGATTGCAGGATGAAGATTCAACCAGTGGCATAAGAGGCTCCTTGTTGTTCAAGTAATTCCAATCA
>DATLII010000354.1:0-9063 GCA_035539495.1 Dongiaceae bacterium | reverse complement strand
GGACATGGCCATGTTCAGGGTACGCGGAATCGGCGTGGCGGTCAGCGTCAGCATGTCGACGTCGGCACGCAGTTCCTTCAGCTTTTCTTTATGGCGCACACCGAAGCGGTGTTCCTCGTCGACGATCACCAGACCCAGGTTTTTGAACTTCAAATTGTCCTGCAGCAACTTGTGGGTGCCGACCACAATGTCGATCTTGCCTTCTGCGAGCTGATCGATCGCACGGGTCTGTTCCTTCGCTGTGCGGAAGCGCGACAACACTTCGATGTGTACCGGCCAGTCGGAGAAGCGGTCCTTGAAGGTTTCGTAATGCTGTTGTGCCAGCAGAGTAGTGGGCACCAGAATTGCCACTTGCCGGCCGTTCTGCACGGCAATAAAGGCGGCGCGCATCGCCACTTCGGTTTTGCCGAAGCCCACATCGCCGCAGACGAGACGATCGGTGGGGCGGTCGGAGGTGAGATCTGCAATCACCGCGTCGATGGCGGCCTGTTGGTCTGGTGTTTCCTCGAACGGAAAACCTTCGCTGAAGGCCTCGTAATCCAGTTGCGACAGTTTGAACGCGTGGCCCGGTTTGGCGGCGCGGCGCGCATAAATAGACAACAGTTCCGCTGCGGTGTCGTAAATCTGTTCTGCTGCCTTGCGTTTTTCCTTCGCCCACTGATCGGTACCCAGGCGGTGCAGCGGCGCGCCGATGTCGCTGGCGCCGGAATAACGGCTGATCAGATGCAGCGACGACACCGGCACGTACAACTTCGCTTTGTCGGCGTATTCCAGCGTGAGGAATTCCTGCTCCTGACCGTCGATTGCCAGCGTCTGCAAGCCTTGATAGCGGCCTACACCGTGATCCAGATGCACCACCGGATCGCCCGGATTCAACTCAGTCAAATTGCGGATCACGTTTTCCGCGTGATCGTCGCCGCGTTTGCGCCGGCGGCTCTGCATCACACGATGGCCGAACAACTGCGACTCGGTAATGATGGTGAGTTTCGGCTCGGTCAGCACCAGGCCGGTGGCGAGCGGCGCGATGGTGATCTGCGGTTGCAGCGCGGTGGCGCTGACGAAATCCTGCCAACTATCCACTGATTTCGGATGGATGCGAATACGCCCCAGCAATTCCAGCAAGGTGTCCTTGCGACCGGGGGATTCCGCCACGAACAGCACGCGGCGTTGTTCCGCCTGGGCGCCCATGCAATAGGCTTCCACATGCAGCAACGGGTTGGTGGCCTTGGCGTTGATCGGGAGCGCTGGTGGTTCCTGCAGCGGCAGATTGGTGTGGCCAGCGCGGCCTTCTTCAGCGGCATGATCCCGCAAAATCAGGCGCGGAAATTCTTTCAGGCGACGATGGAATTCCTCGTCCGGCAAAAACAGTTGATGCGGCGGCAATAAAGGCCGGGTGATGTCGTAACGCAGCTCTTCGTAACGGCTGTTGCAGTCGGCCCAGAACGCGGTCAGTGTCGTTTGCACCAGTTCCGGCGTTACCACCAGCGTATTGGACGGAAGGTAGTCGAACAGGGTGGCGGTGTGTTCAAAAAACAGCGGCAGGTAATATTCGATGCCGGCGGTGGCGATACCGTCGGAAATATCCTGGTACACCGGGCAACGGCGATGGTCCACGTCGAACAGCGCTTTGAAGCGTTCGCGGAACTGATTGATCGCAGGTGGATTGAGCGGAAATTCCTTCGCGGGCAGCAGCCGTATCTGTTTTACCTGTTCCAGCGAGCGCTGGCTGTCCGGGTCGAATGAGCGCAGGGTATCGATCTCGTCGTCGAACAGCTCGATGCGATAGGGCACCCGGCTGCCCATCGGAAACAGATCCATGATGGCGCCGCGCACCGCATACTCGCCGTGTTCGTACACGTTGTCGACGCAACGATAGCCAGCCTGTTCCAGCAGCCGGCGCACCTTGTCCAGCTCGAAGGTCTGGCCCACGTCCAGCACCAGGCTATGGCCTGCCAGGAATTGCGGTGGCGCGATGCGATGCAGCAACGTAGACACCGGCACGATCAAAACACCGTGCTTGATCTGTGGCAGTTTGTATAAGGTCGCAAGTCGTTGCGAGATGATGTCCTGGTGCGGCGAGAAGCTGTCGTAGGGCAGGGTTTCCCAATCCGGGAACGACAGAATTTCAGTGGCATTGCCGGCGGTATCGAAGAACGGAATTTCCAGTTCCAATTGTTGCGCGGTGTGCGTATCGCGCGTGACGACCAGCAGCAATCCATCATGCCGATGCGCAGCCTGCTGCAACGCCCAGGCATGACCGCTGCCTTTCAGGTTACCCCAGGTGCGCTGGTCACCGGGTTTGGTAGGAAAATTCTGAAGGAAATCAAACGTCATTTAACTGTCGAACCGGCGGGCGCTGAAGGAAAAGCGGCATTGTACATGCTTAGCGGTTAGGATGAACATTCTAGCGGTGGTTGTTACGGTTCCGTGTCACAGGAGAACGTCACAAGAAAACGTCACGGGATGACACTAATCCGTTATCCGACCGGATTGCGGGATCTTTCTAATTAGCAGTGATGAATGGTTCAGACGAGGCGAGAAACGCAACATGACAGACAAAAAATCCCCCCTTACCGACAATCAGGTCACGCAATTGGCCGAGCAAATGGCTGACAAAGTGAAAGAGTCGGCCAATCAGATCTGGCTGGCGGGCCTGGGTGCTTACTCCAAGGCGGAAGAGGAAGGCAGCAAGCTGTTCGACGCATTGGTGCAGGACGGTGAAAAGCTGGAAGCCAAAACCCGCGCGCTGGTGGACAAACCTCTCAACGTAGCGAAAGAAACGGTGGAAAATGTGCGGGCTCGCGCCAGCGGGTCATGGGAAAAGGTGGAAAAGGCGTTTGATTTGCGGGTGTCGAAAGCGCTGCACCGCCTCAACATCCCCACGCGGAATGATGTCGATGCGCTGTACACGCGGGTGGAAGAGCTGGCCGAGCAGGTCCGAATTGTTACCGAACTTGTGGAAAAACGTAAAACGACGCGTAACAAATAGTAACGATGCCGGTTTTAGACCGGCATTTTTGTTTTGCCTGTGGATATCATTGGGAAAATGCAACCGTTTTCTACGTTTTTTTCTCAGTTGGGAATTGTTTCAGATAAAACCGGTAACCACCTGATTTACAAAACAGTTTTAATTAAGGCATTGATTTTCAAGGCATTTTTTATTGATCAATAAATGATCAATTTGTAACCACGGCAGCATTCATGGCCTCTGTGGGATCTTTTCACCAAAACATCCACAGAGTTGTCCACAGAAAATGTGGATAGTTTAGAAATGGTGTCGGAATCGTTGCAGGGGTATTTGGTGAAGTGATAACCGATGCTTTTAGGCTTTCCGGACGATTGGATTTTGCAGGGAATCAGAGTACCTTTGGCGGCCTCTTGAAACCGGGGGCAGGTTTCCTTGGGGGCGGGTTGATCCTTCTGTGATCAAACTCTGCGAAGGAAGCGCTGCCGGCAAACATTTTGACCAAAATAGGGATTCAGGATCGTGCGAGTGGCTGGAATGGTCGCCAATGATGGTGCTGACAACAACTGTGGTTGGTTTGCCCGCGTATTTTTTCGTGCTGCCTGGTCTCTGATCAGTTTTCAGTCCCAACGCGGACGCCGCTATCCCTCTCAATTTTCCCTGAACCTGCTGAAGTATTCCGCCAACCAAGGCCACGTTCAGGCCATGGCACAATTGGGACGTTTGCTTTACAGCTGTGGCGTGTGCCGCGCCGACAAACGCAATGGCCTGGAATATCTGCGCCGCGCTGCTCGCGGTGGCGACGTCAATGCCCAATACCTGCTGGGTTCCGCTTATCTGGATGGAACATTGGTTCGGCAGGATGACAAAACCGCGCGACACTGGCTGACCCTGGCGGCGGACAGTGGCCACGCAGAAGCGGTGAGCCTCCTGCAGAGCTGCCGCTCAGGTTCACAGGGTTCCTATTCACAGGAAGCCCACGCTGACGAGACCGTCTCTGCCTGAGCCCTGGCTGACGCTGTCCTGCACACTTCACTCGACACACTTTACTCAACACACGCCGACCGGTAACCTGCCGGCTGTGTCCCACCTTTGCTGTAATCCGCCCGCTTGGGCGCTCTGGTTGCGAGAGTTTTCATGAGTCAATCCCCGTATATCGTCGACGTCAATCAGCAAAATGTTCATGAGGTAATCAAGAAGTCGGTTGAAGTGCCAGTGCTGCTGGATTTCTGGGCCGAGTGGTGTCAGCCGTGCAAGGCGTTGACGCCGGTGCTGGAAAAATTGGCGAACGAATACAAGGGGCGTTTCATTCTGGCCAAGGTGGATACCGACGCCAATCCCATGCTGTCGCAGCAATTAGGCGTGCGCAGCATTCCGTCGTTGAAACTGGTAGTGCAGGGACAACTGGCCGGTGAGCTGAACGGCGCGCAGCCGGAAGGCGAGATCCGCCGTTTGCTGGAGCCTTACCTAGCGCCAGCGCAAGAGGAAGAAGAGGCCGAAGAGGAAGGCGATGCGTTCCTGATCCAGATCGAACGTGCACGCCGGCTGGGTGCCCATGACCAGGCGATCGAAGCGTTGCAGTCCGCGATCTCGGAACAACCGAACCGGATAGAGCTGCAAATCTTGATGGCCGATGTGCTGATGGATGTGGAGCGGCTGGATGATGCCCAGCAGGTGCTCGACAATATCAAGGACGACAAGCTCAAGGCCGCGGGCCTGGGCCGTTTGTTCTTCCTGCGGGAATTGCAGGGGTTCGAAACCAAGGAGTCGTTGCAGTACCGCATCGGTCAGAATGCTGACGACATGGAAGCCCGTTACTACATGGCCGCCAACTGTGTGCTGGCCGGCGAGCCAGACGCAGCAATGGAATTGTTTTTGGAAGTGATCGCCCGCGATCGCGCCTTCAAGAACGATGGTGCTCGTACCGCACTGTTGAAAGTGTTCGATATCCTGGGCAGTAGCGATCCGCGTGTGGCGACTTATCGTCGCCGTTTGTTTGCCAGCCTGCACTGAGCGGCCTGATCATATTGGCCACAACAGCCGCAGGGGGAGCGGGTGACGGACGAGCTGGAAACGGAACAGGGGCGTGGCGCGCCCGCAGAGCACCAGATTCAATCCGAACTGGAAGGCCACTATTACGGGGATCGTTTGCGCCTGCGTTTCGTTGGCGAGCTGGAACAACGTTACCGCCGTTACTGTGGCCGGCGTGACCGGCGTTATGTCAGCAATCTGCTCAATATCCTCATCGCATTGTATGTGTTGTACGGTGCCTGCGACTGGTTTCTGTTGCAGGACCAGGTGCGCTCGGTCTGGCTGATACGGTACGGCTTCGCGCTGCCGGGGTTGGTGGCATTGTGGCTGATCATGCGATTCCACAGGTCTTACCAGCATCTGGAAAAAATTGCGGTGGCAGGCCTGCTCTGGCTGTCGATCACGACGCTGGTGATGGCGCGGGTGGTGCCAGTGCCGGTGATGAATCCCTATCTCACCAGTGTGTTGGCCATCATCATGGCCGGTCTTACGATCACGCGTTTGCGTTTCTGGCATTCTGTTTTTACGGGTGTGGTGTATCTGCTGGCGGTGGTTCTGGTGTTGTTACCGGCCCAGGAAAATGCCCGTTATCTCTTGTACTACCTGCTGCTGTCCGCTGGCGTGGTGCTGTTTTGCTGCGTGGGGCAGTATTCAGCGGATCGTTCCAGTCGACGAGAGTTTCTGCAGAAGATCATCATCCATCGCAAGAATCTGCAATTGCGTAAATTGAATCTGTATCTGCGGGATCTGGCGGAGGTGGATGCGCTTACCGGTATTGCCAACCGGCGCTATTTCGACGCGGTGCTGGATGAAGAATGGCGGCGGGCGCGGCGGCGGCGGTATAGCGTGGCGTTGCTGATGTGCGATATCGATTTCTTCAAGGCCTATAACGATAAGCTGGGGCATGTGCAGGGTGATGTGTGCATCCGTCAGGTGGCGCAGGCAATCAGTCAGTTGGTGCGGCGTCCGGGCGATCTGGCGGCGCGTTACGGCGGCGAAGAGTTTGCTGTCATTCTGCCGGCGCTGGATGCAGCGGAGGCCCGGTTATTGGCACAGAACCTGTGCGATGCCGTGCGTGATCTGGGGATTCCCCATCCTGGCTCGGCGGTGCAGCCGGTGGTGACCATCAGCGTGGGGGTGGCTGCTCTCGCGCCCATCGATGGCAATGATCCCAAGCAGCTCATCACCCAGGCGGACGAGGCACTCTATTGCGCCAAGCACGAAGGTCGCAATCGCGTGAGCGTTCACTTATCGAAAGCATGAGTTGTCCAAAGCCTGAGCAGCCCGTTCGTGCGGCTGGATTCTGACGAAGCAGGGGGATAGACTCGGACCTTGCCTGCAGTTCATGGCGTTGTTTTCCCCTTTTCCTTTTTCGGCAAGCGCGGAACTCGTCGTGGATACCAAAAAATACCCGGAAGTGGTAGATCATCTGGCGTCGCTGCAACGGGCGTCACCCTGGGAGCTGTTTTTCAGCGACCGTCTGGAACAGGAATATCTTTTTTCCCTCAACCCGTGGTATCGCGACGCCATACTATTGTCGTCCATGCTGGCGGCATTGCTGCTGATGGCCAGTCATCTGCTGGGCTGGTATTTGTCCATGGAAACTGCCTGGCAGGCCCAATTGCTGCGGTGCGGCGCGATTCTGTCGCTGTTGGGCACTTGGTTCTATATGCGGCGTTCCCGATTGCGGCAGTGGCAGCATTGGCTGGTGGCCTGGAATGGCTTGCTGGTGGTGGCCACGTTCCTGTTGCTTGCCCAAGGTGCGAACGCGCCGCTTAAACATCTTTATTACACCAATATTTTTTTCGTCGAGATCGCGCTGTTCGCGTTTATCCGAATGCCAGTCAACTTTGCCAGCACCACCGCGCTGCTGATGCTGGTGATGGTGTCGGTATCGTTGTATCTGGATCGTATGAGTCTGCGTTCGTCTGCGTATCTGATGTTCCTGCTGGTGGGCGGCACCTTGCTGTGCATGGTGATTGCGTTTCGTATGGAAAAAGGCGCGCGGGAAACGTTTCTGCAAGCGCAGCTGATTCAGTTGGAGCGGGACCAGTTGCGCGGGCTCAATCAGCAATTGAGCGAACAGTTGGCGCAGGATCGGGTGACACGGTTGTTCAATCGCATGCGGTTCGAGGACGAGTTGATGTTAAGCCGCAGTTCGGGTACAGGCATCGGTAATGTGAGTGGTGCTGTGCCGCGACAAATGCTGCTGGCTGTGCAGGTTGATCAATTCGCCCGCTTTAACGAACTGCGTGGACAGGATCGCGGTGATGATCTGCTGCGGGACATTGCGCGCCAGATCCGACTATTGCAAACGGAGTATCCCCTGGTGGCGGCCCGTATCAGTGGTGCTCGTTTCGTATTGCTGTTCGATGCGGGTGATGAGCCGGCGCTGCGGGGTTGTCTTGAGCAATTGCGCGTGCGGTTGCTGGGCATTGCTTCGTTGCAAGCAGATGATTTAATGGAGCAGGGCGTTGGCCTCTGTTGGGGTGGTGTGCATTTGACGCGGGATGTAGAGCGTGATCCTTGCGACATGATTGACCGCATTTTCCGCCACTTACTGCCACTGAGTGAGCGGGAACTGACCTCGGAACAGTACCGGGTTGTCACGCGCTTCGCTGCACTTTAGTGGACCGTTAATTGCACTATTCAACATATAAGACCGATCGGGGCCGCTGGGCGGAAACTACTGGCGATTTTTCCGCGCGCGCCGATACAATCGAGGTCCTTTTAAATAAGCTGATAAAAATAAAAACAAGGATGTCCTCCTCATGGAAGCTATTGCTCCCTCTGGTACCGCCCCCCGTTCCCTCTTGCAATGTCTGGCCGAGATCGCTGCGCAACGTGTCGATGCTGAAGCCTTGGTGTTTCTGCCGGAAGGTGAACCGGCGGGTGCGATAAGCCGCACATTGCCGCAATTGCAGATTAGCGCCAGGCGTCTGGCTGCGGTGATGCGGCGTCAGGCTGATGCCGGTGCGCGAGTGCTGTTGCTGTTGCCACCAGGCCCGGATTTTTTTGCGGCGGTGTGGGGCAGCTTGCTGGCGGGAATGGTGATGGTGCCGGCAGCGTTACCGCGTCTGGCGCCGCAGGTAGCGTTCACCAAACGCATTCTGGAGGATTGCGGCGCGGAATTGATTCTGACGGATGCTGCTACGTTGCCATTATTGCGCGCGGCATTGCCCGAGGTGCCGGATTCAGCATGGATTTTATTGGAACAGGATTTAGAATCACAAGAAATTCCCGCCGCCGATTTTGCCGAACCGCACGCCGACACACCTGCATTGCTGCAATACACATCCGGTTCCACCGGCCAGCCTAAAGGCGTGGTGGTGACGCACGGCAATCTGGCCGCCAGTCTGGAATTGATGCTGAGCGTGGCCGACATCGACCTGGATTCCACTGTCGTGTCCTGGTTGCCGTTATTCCACAACATGGGTTTTATTTGCTTTGGTCTGGCGCCGTTGTGTGTTGGCGCACGATTGGTGTTGATGCCCACCGAAAGTTTCATGGCCAACCCATCGCGCTGGTTTCGCGCCTTGTCGCATTATCGGGGTACTCACAGTGGCGCGCCCAATATCGGTTATGAAACCTGCCTGAATTTTTTACCCGATGCGTTGTTGGACATGCTGGATCTGTCGGCCTGGCGGATGGCGGCCATTGGATCGGAACCACTCAAGGCTGCGTTGATCGATCGTTTTGCCGAGCGTTTTGCCCGCTGTGGTTTTCGTTCGGAAACGTTTCTGACCACGTATGGTTTTTCCGAAGCGACTGTATTCAGTGCGGGTGCCGAGTGTCATTCGCGCGTGCCACGTTTGGCTGTGGACAAAAACGATTTCGAAGCCGGTGAGATCCGTGTTCCTCATTCCGTGGAAACGACCAAGACATTGATCAGTGTGGGGCGTGCCCGTGAACATGTTGCCATTGTCGATCCGGACACGCGGGAGCGCCGTGGTGATCGTGCGTTGGGGGAGATCTGGATCAGTGGTGGCACCGTAGCGGCCGGTTACTGGAATCAACCCGCGATCAGCGCGCAAACGTTTGGCTTGTTCACGCTAGACGGTGCAGGC